>DASYVY010000602.1:0-4175 GCA_035936535.1 Thermomicrobiales bacterium
CGGGGTGGCGGGGCCTTCTGCTGTCTGGAGAATCGTTAACCCGGTGTTAACCTCCATGATAGCCGCTCCGGAACATCGGGGCTCCTGATCCAGCCCACGCTTCAGCACCCCCGGCGTCCTTGACGGACACCGGGGCTGCTGTGGGCCAACAATCGGATGAGCGCGAGAAAGCCAGATTGCCGCACCAGGATGGTCAGCGGGCCGCCTGCTGCGTTCCCGCGTTGAACACGGTCTTCCAGCTTGGCTTCTGGCCGTACATCAGGACCCCGACCCGGTAAACGCGACCAGCAAACAGGATCGCCAGCACCACCGTCAGCGCCAGCAGGGCCAAGCTGGTGGCGATCTCCCACGCCTCCGCGTTGCCGATGATCGTTCGCGAGATCATCACGAACGGCGAGGTCAGCGGAAAGATTGAGAGCACCTTTGCGACCGGGTTGTCCGGTGCGTTGAGCGAGAAGATGGCGGCGAAGTAGCCGACGAACATCACGGTCATCATCGGCGAGATCGCCTGGTTGACCTCTTCCTGGCGGCTCACCAGCGAGCCCAGCGCCGCGTACATCGAGGCATAGAGGATGAACCCAAGCAGGAAGTAGACGAGAAACCAGCCTACCCCGGCCGCCGTCAGCCCGCCGAAATCGATGTCCGCGACGACATCGAGGTCGCCGCCCAATGCCCGGATGATCCGCTCCTGAAACGCGAACACAATCCCCCCGACAACGAGCATCGGCAGGAGCTGGGTCAGCCCGGCCAGTCCGATCCCGAGCACCTTGCCCGCGAGCAGATCCCGGGGCGTCGCTGCATTGATCATGATCTCCATGATCCGCGAGCTCTTTTCCTCGACCACGCCCTGCGCGACCCAGGTGCCATACAGCATGATCGCCATGAACATCAGCACTGTGAACGCCAGGCCGATCGCGTACCTGGCGCCTGTGATCGCGCCATTGTCGTCGGTGGCGTCTTGGGCCCGTGCCGCTTCGACGGTGAACAGCGGCGGTGCGACCGCGCTCCGGGCCTGCTGCTGATCGAGCCCGCTTCGCTGAAGGCGATCCTCCAGCGTGATCGCCGAGGCCGCCGCGAAGATGCGCTGAGCGCCCATATCGCTTGCGCCGTCAGCATTCACGAACGTGAAGGCAAGATCCTGCGCCTCGTTCCGCGTCACGATCAGGCCGCCATCGACATCTCCCTGCTCCACCTGCGCGCGGAGCTCCTCGACGGTCCCTGACGTTGCCCGCGCCTCGATCGACCCCTCTTCGGAGACGGCTTCCGCCGATCCATCCGTGGAAAGATACGGGGTCAGGCGATCCCCGATCGAGGCATTAACCTGATCCAGGACGAGGATGGTCGAGGCATCGGTTCCATCATCGTCACCTAGGAACACGGCGCCGATCGTCGGCACGCTGGCCCCGATCAGGATAAAGATGACCTGGACGATCGTCGTGATCCGGAAGGTCCGCTGGCGCAATCGGGTGGTCCACTCGCGCATCGCAACCAGGCGGACACGATGCAAATCTGGCATGGTCGGCATCTCCCGAGATTCAGGCGGCAGGTACGTGGACAAAGGTCAGGCGCTTACCGGGCCCGACCAAAGGTGCGGTCATCCAACCGCCGTCAGTCGAGCGCAGCAACAAGCCTCAGGCCTATGCGGTCATGAGGAGGCTGAGCGCCCGCAAGGGGCTGCACCCGTGCGGTGGCCGACACAAGACCGGCCACTACAAAAGGTCTCTGTATGGGCCGGTCTCATTGGCGATGCCAGCCATCGAGCGGCCCACCGGTACGCAACCATATTCACGCGCCTCCTCCGTTGTCCCAACACTTCCCGAGGATCCGTTCGCGCTCGATGCTGCCGCCGCGATCCTTCGGTCGCGGAGCTTAACATGGCAGCTCCACCGGAGCTCAGCGATGGACCCGCCTCTGGACGGCGATGGGTAAGGATGGCAGAGGGCAATGCGCACAGCATTATGCGGTCACGAGGTCGGCGGAGCGCCCGAGCTTCCGCTCCGTCGGCTTGTCGTCCTCCGGCAGGTGCCGGACCGCCCCCAGGAACACATCGTTCAGGGACGGGTAGCTGATCTCGAACCGGGTGACGGGCAGTTGCCGTTCGATCGCCTCGCGCAGCACCCGCCGCGCGCTGTCTTCATCTCCAACCGACAGCTCAACGTAGTCCTCGCGACGGCGATGGACTCCGACGTCCCGCATGCCGGACAGCCAGGTCAGCTCCAGATCGCCATCGACCGCGAAGCGGACGATCTGACGACCGGTGCTCTGGCGAACGCCCTGCACATCCCCGGCGATCATCAGGTTGCCGCGATGGATGATCGCGACATCCTGGCAGAGCTCCTGCGCGTCGTCGAGCTGGTGAGTCGAAAAGATGATCGTCTTCCCGCGATCCCGCATCGTGAGGAAGGCTTGCTTCATCTGCTCGGCATTGACCGGATCGAGCCCGCTGAACGGCTCGTCCAGGATCAGGATCTCCGGATCGTGGATGATCGCGGCCAGGAACTGGATCTTCTGCTGGTTGCCTTTGCTGAGCTGCTCGACCGTTTTCTTGCCGTTTCCGGTGATCTCCAGGCGCTCCAGCCACTCGTCCAGCGAGCGCCGGGCGTCGCGCTTGTTCGCCCCGTAGAGCTGCGCCAGGAACAGCAACTGCTCCTCGACCTGCATCTTCGGATACAGCCCGCGCTCTTCGGGAAGATAACCAAGCGCACGCCGGGGAACGTCGGTGTTGGGACGCCCGTTCCAGGTGATCTCGCCCGAGTCCGGGCGGATGATATCCAGGATCATCCGCATCGTGGTGGTCTTGCCGGCCCCGTTGGTTCCCAGGAACCCGAAGATCCGCCCCGGCTTCACCGTAAACGAGATGTCGTTCACGGCGCGGAACGCGCCATACCGCTTGCTGATTCCGCTGATATCCAATGCCATGGCCCGGAACCCTTCCCAGCTACCTCCCCTGTGCCGCACACCCGGCAGACCGCCCGTCATTTCAGATGGAGGCAGAACCGGCGATCCGGGTGATTATGGCATCATATTGTCACGTTTCTGTTAACCGATCGTCGCTCGCCCAGGAGACCGCATGACCGAAGACTACGCCGATCAGCCGCGCCCGGCCCCGCTCCCGTGCGGTTCGTGGCCGTCGCCGATCACCCCGCAATCGCTGACCGAGGCGACCGTTCGGCTGACAGAGCCGGGAACCGACGGCGCCCACGTGTACTGGATCGAGGCACGAGCCGATGCCGGTGGCCGGGGAGTCCTGGTGCGAGAGGGGGAGCCCGATCCGGTTCGCGTCACCCCGGACGATGTCAATGTCCGCACCCGTGTCCATGAGTACGGTGGGGGCGCCTGGGCGGCGGCCGAAGGCACGGTCGTCTTCTCGAACTTCGACGACAACCGGCTCTATGTGGTGGCACCCGACTCGGACAGGCCACAGCCCATTACCCCCGAGGGCGGCTTCCGCTACGCCGACCTCACGCTCGACCTGGCTCGCCGGCGGATCATCTGCGTGCGGGAGGATCACTCCTTCGCGGATGCCGAGCCGGTCAACACGCTGGTGCGGCTCTCGCTGGACGGACCCAACAAGGACGGCGGCACCATCCTTGTCTCCGGCACCGATTTCGTCTCGTCCCCGTGCCTCAACTCGACAGGTGATCGCCTTGCCTGGCTGAGCTGGGACCACCCGCGAATGCCCTGGGACGGAACGGACTTGTGGACCGCCAGCATCGATGACGCAGGCCAACTGTCGGAGGTCAGGCGGGTCGCGGGCGGGGCGAGCGAATCGATCTTCCAGCCGGGCTGGGACGACGCCGGGAACCTCGTGTTCGTCTCGGATCGCGGCGGCTGGTGGAATTTCTACCGTGCCGGCCATGATGCTGAGATCCAGGCGATCACGCGGGACGAGGTCGAGTACGGTGCGCCGCAGTGGGTCTTCGGCATGTCGACGTGGGCGCCACTGGCCGATGGCTCGATCGTCTGCGCCTGGACCTCGAACGGCCCCTGGTCGATCGGCCGCCTCCAGACGGACGCTTCGGCACCGGAAGCGTACGACCTGCCGTTCAGCGTCATCTCGAGTGTGCGCAGGGACCCATCGGGGCGGGGCGTCGTCTTCGCCGCCGGCTCGCCTGCCGAACCATCCCGGCTCGTGCATCTCGATGCTGTCAGCGGTGAATGGAGGACCATTGCCG
>DASYVY010000603.1:0-2698 GCA_035936535.1 Thermomicrobiales bacterium
CAGATCCGCCCACCCATGGGCGGATCTCGTCGCCAATGACCGTTACGTGTCCGTGCGGCTCCCCGACGACTCGATCGTCAGCCTCGACCCGGCCACCGGGCGCGAGATCGCCCGGTCGTTCCGCGGAGGTTTCGTCGACTCGACGCGGAGCATCCTCGGTGTGAGGCTGCGTGGCGACCGCCTGGTCGTCCTGACGATCTCCGCGTTCGTGTCCAGCACTACAGCGGTCTCCGTGCTCGACGCCGGCTCGCTCGAGGTGCTGGTGACCAGTGACTTCGTGGGAGGTGCCCCCGGATTCGACATGGTCATGAGCAACACCTCCGTGTTTCTGTTGACGATTGGCGAACGGGATGTGTGGGAACTGATCGAGATCGACCTGGCGACTGGTGCCATTTCAGAGCCGTTCGGCACCGGCCTTCTTGGACCCATTCGCCTTAGTGGTGCAGGCGACACCTTGATCGCGGCGATGTCGAGCGGGACCGTGCTCTATTTCTCGATGGAGACGCATAAGCTGCTCGATCGCCACCGCATCCAGCGAGGGCAATCGATCGCGCTGGTGGGCGGTCCGATGCCGATCGTGGACGGACGCCCGGTCGCAATCTGGAAGGTGGGACCGAACGCTCCGGTTCCGGAGACTCCGCCCGCCACGCCGATACCCTAAACAGCATCGGCGGTCACACCCGGGCATATTCGCAGGGGAACCCCTTGTGGGCTCCCGACCCGAGGCGGCGACGGTTCCGGCATTGGCGACACGCTTCCGGCGTAGAGCGGACTCGGTGCCGCTGGCACAGGGCCGGCCCCTTCCAAAGGGCGGATACACGTCCCCTTCGAACGATCGTGCCCGGCTACAGCGGGCGGCCACAGGAGCCGCCCCTAGGAATATGCGCATATACGGAGATCGCTGCTGAATGCAGGCGTCAGGCCACGCCGGCCGGGACCTGCGAACCAAGCGGGACGAACGGCTGGAACTGCCCGGTCTCGCAGCTTCGCTTTGCCATCAGGCAGAGCTGCGCGCTGAGCAGGCCGTTCTCCAGGGTGGCACGACTCTCGCCGGTGCCGTGGAGGATCGCCAGGAAATCGTGCGCCAGCCGGTGATCGCCACCGTGATGCCCGCCCCCGGCCGATTCCAGGCGATGCCGCTCGACCCGCGCCTTGTGGTGATGCGTGACCACCACCTCGTCGGTGTACCAGTCGAAACTGACCGTACCCTTGTATCCGATCAGCGTGGCGCCCCGCTTCCGGGCGGACCGGCGAGCGTAGAAGTTCTGCGTGTAGACGGCATGCGCTCCCGATTCGTACTGGAGGATCGCCGTCGCCGCGTCGTGATTGCCGGTATCGACCGCGAACACGCACTGCCAGCGTCCGTCCCACCAGCTTTCGGCATCATGCATGTCATCGAGGATGCCCTGCATGTTGAACAGGCTGTACTGGCTCTCGGGGCAACTTGTCTGCACCGGGCACTCCAGGCAGTACAGCGCGGCCGGCATGTCTCCGGTGAAGACCGTCTTCGATTCGACCGCGACGATCCTCGCCGGGGGTTTCCCGACCAGGTACGTGAGGTAGTCGAGATCGTGGGTGGCCTTCTGCAGCCAAAGGCCGCCGGTCAGCGATTCGTCACGCATCCAGCCGTGGTAGTAGTTGGAGCCGTAGAACGGGACGTTGTTGATCGCCTGGACGTTCTCGACGGTGCCGATCACGCCGCTGTCGACGATCTCCCTGGTCATCACGCACAGTTCGGAGAGCCGCAACGGGAACGAGACGACGACCCCGCTCTGCGATGCCTGTGAGGCGGCGTGGAGCGCGGCGACCTGCTCCTCGTTGATGGCAACCGGCTTTTCGAGGAACAGCGGCAGGCTCCGCTCCAGCACCTTGATCGCGTATGGGGTGTGATGGACGCAGGTCGTCGCGATCAGGACTCCATCGAGCCCGGCCTCGTCCAGCATCGTATCGACATCGCCGTAGAACGTGACATCCCGCAGGGCGTCCGGGAACCTGGCTCGCAACGCATCCTCGGCGGGGTCGATCACGGCGACGACCGTGGCGCCGGTATCGAATGTGTCGATGGTGGCCAGCATGTGCCGGATCCGGCCGCCGTAGCCGATCACGCCGAGTCGCTTCATGGTGGATGCCATCCGTGCTCCGGTCTACCTACATCGTTTCGGGTTGCAGGGGCTGACCCGTGTGCCTGTCCGAGCAGCAACGCGCCGCCAATTCCCGAGAGTGTCCGCCCGCTTGTCACCCCTGTCAACGAATCATTGAGGGACCGACGCCACATCCCGGTAGTGGCAGCCCGGAGTCAGCCACGCGCGACATCGAGCGGGTGGCTGCCTTGCGAGGACGACCGCACAGGGTCGCCTCTCCATGACGAGGATGGCGCCGCCATCCTCGTCATGGCCGGTCTGAACACGTGTGCCGGCCTTGGGTTCCCCACCGCTCACCCTCTGTCAGTGCGGTCGTTTGGCCACGGAGAATGCAGCTTCGCTGCATATGGCCGGCATAATGGACCGCATCCGCTCGATGGCTGCGCCATTGTCTACAAAAACCGGCCACTACAGGAATCATCGCCCGCCGCCTGAGGGCGGACACGGATCTCTGCCCGTACGGGATCACGTGCGTTCACGATTGGCTGACGAGCGCCAGGTAGAGCTTGCGGTTGAGCGGGTTGAAATCTGTTCGGGCGCGCTCCGGCGGAGTGCCC
>DASYVY010000604.1:0-1574 GCA_035936535.1 Thermomicrobiales bacterium
ATCCGGGAGAGCACCTTCATCGGCGGTGCAACCAAGCAGGCAATGGTCTCCGGCTGCTGCAAGGCAAGGCGCTTGGGAACGAGCTCGCCGATGATGAGCGAGAGATACGTGATAAGCACCACGACCACGAAGACGCTGATCTGGTCGCTGTAGGGATCGAGGACAGGCACCTTGCCGAGCAAGGTCGAGAGCGGTCCGGACAGGGTTGCACCGCCGATGGCGCCGGTCACGATGCCGATCAGCGTGATGCCGATCTGGACGGTCGAGAGAAACCGGTTCGGATGCTCGGCGAGATCGAGCGCCGACTGCGCTCCCCGGACGTGATTGGCGGCGCGTTGCTGAAGCCGTGAGGTGCGGGCGGAGACAACCGCCAGCTCCGACATGGCGAGCATACCGTTGAGGACGATCAGGAAAAGGACGATGACGAATTCTATGCCAGCCAATGAAGTTGAGGACCTTTCGATAGCCGATGATGGATGGTTCAAGGAAACGTGTTCACGACTACCCGGTGGACGTGGCGGGCGTATGCCGAGTGTCCACTGCTCCAGAAGCATATGCGAACGGAGCGTTCGCAGGGTCGAGATCCCCTCAGTTCAGCGTGACCGCTTCCGGCTCCGGCAAGGCACCGACCACGATCAAATGGTGCTTCGCTCGTGACAGCGCGACGTACGTCAGCGCATCGCCGAGGTGATGGGAGCGCAACCCGTCCGTCTCGGCGAGGACCACCACCGGGCTCTCCAACCCCTTGTAGGAGTGAATCGTCGACACCCGGACGGACGAATCGGTCGTGCCGTTCTCCCAGGTCAGCCGCAGGGAGTCGCCTACCGGGAACCCCTCGGGCAATGCGCTCCTGGCCTGGCTCCGGGGTGTGAGGACGGCGATGTCCGGAGGCTGGATGCCCTGCTGGGTGACGAGTCGCAAAACAACACCGGCAAGGACGTCCTCGATCCGGTCATCGCCTTTCAGCTTCACGACCTCCGGTTTCTGGCCATCCGGCCCATCGGCAACTGGGGTGACTTCCCCATGGTGATAGCGAACGACCTGGTCGTGGATCTGCCTGGTGTTGCGCAGGTTGTGCGTGAGCTCGATCGGCAGGGCATCGAACGGAAACCGCCCCTGCCTCTGGTACAGGCGCTGCTCTTCGTCGTGGAAGATGTAGAACACGCCATTGTCGCTGTCGCGGAGCAGCCCATCGAGGGTGATCCACCAGGTGTCCGCGAAATCTTGGCCTTCATCGACAACGATCGCGTCGAAGCGAGCCGGTATATCGGGGATCGCGGCGAAAAGCGCTTCGGGCATCGTTGACTGGAAGAACTCGTTGAGCTCGGCCGGGGTCTCCGGGAAGATGAGCGGATGGCCTGCCTGCCTGCAGAGCTGGTCCGCCAACTCGTGATAGTGATTGACCCGGATGCGTCCGCTGGCCACGCCTGGATCGTGCTCCAGTGACGTTCGCATCCAGCCGGCGAGCCGCTTGTTGTAGCAGGTCAGCAGGACATCGAACCCCTCGTTGGCGCGCCGCCGCGCCTTTTCCATCGAGCATGGTCTTGCCGGACCCGGCGCACCCGGAGATGACC
>DASYVY010000605.1:0-10723 GCA_035936535.1 Thermomicrobiales bacterium
GAGCACCACCGCGATCGCCTTGCACATCCCGCTGGGGGTGCTCCTGATGAGCCTGACCACGATGAATGCCGTGCTTGCCTGGATCCATCCTGGGCGTCGGTGACGGATGACCGGGTCCCGGGCAGGTCGGGAGATGCAAGGGCGGCACGTCCCGACCAACCCGGCCCCCGCCGGTGGCGCATTCCTACCCGGAGGACCACTGAAGTCATTTCGGTGCGATGGAGCGGTCATCTCCGCCTGCAATCGCTCCCCATCCGGGCAAAGGCTGTGCAGGCGTGGAGGAAAGCGTGCGGAATCATAGATGCTGGAATGACATGACCATGGAACGGTCACAAATCTATTAGCACGGTCATGGGACCCGCGATCGTGCTGTCATGGGTAACCAGGCCGAATCGGGGATCCCGTTTTTCGCGATCTCCTCCGGCCCCTCCAGAATTGGATTAGAGCTATCCTCCACGAGAACCCGGAGACATGGACGAGCGGAGTTCTGGGCGGGCCCGTTACCAAGATAAAGCAGCCCCTCAAGCTCAAGCGGGCGTACGCACGGGACTGCCTCCCGAATGGCGTGCGCGGTCTCAACGCCGGCCTGTTCGATGAGTACGTGCGCTTCATCGCCGACCGCCGCCTGGAGCGGATCGGCCCGCCCCGTCAGTACACAGCGAAGAACCCGTTCCCATGGATGAGCGAGACGATTTCGCTATTTCCCGAGTACACCACGGACGGCAAGTTTGACCGGAATGGAAATACGAGACTACAGGTCTGGCGATTGGACGAAATATGGAAAACCCCCTGGCCGAGATGGCGTTGAGACCATCCCACTGGGCACACACCCAACGACTTCGACCAGATAAAATGCTTGCGTATTTTGACCGGGATTCCTCTCGTGTATGTCAACTTTGCCATTCCCTGGCAACACTCGTCTCGATCTTGCGGCCAGCAATATCCGGCTTCGTATGCCACCTCGCCGAAAACGCGGACACGAAACGTCCTGATCGCTCGCGATAATGCACGTGTCGAGGCCATGCGCGTTGTAGCGAGAAAAGGACGACACCTCATGGACATGCGGATCGAACTCATTCCGGTGCCGGTGACCGATGTTGACCGGGCCAAGGCGTTTTACGTCGACCTCGTCGGGTTCAACGCTGATCATGATCACCGGGTCAACGAGAACCTGCGCTTCGTGCAACTCACCCCGCCAGGTCCGGCCTGCTCGATCGTGATCGGAGACGGGATCACCGGGAAGCAACCCGGCACGCAGGAGATCCAGGTCGTGATCGAGGATGCGCAGGCGGCCCATCAGATGCTGACCGCGAAAGGGGTTGAAGCCACCGAGCCCGAGAGCCTCCCATGGGGAATCTTCGTCCACTTCCGCGATCCGGACGGCAATTCCTGGGCGCTTCAGCAGATACCCCCTGCCCAGATCACTAACCCGGAGTGATGTGAGCAGGGAGGGGCCCGGCTCTGCTCATGTCCCGAGATGCGTGGGCTCGATCGCCTGCCTGACCAGAAGGCTGAACTTCTCGATGACGTGGCTGGTTGAGTCGAAGCTTTCGGCGAACTACGAGCGATCAGGGCTTCGGCTCATCGGCTCCCGCGGGGGCGCCGACCCGCCTTCCGGCCACGTCTTTCCCGCCTCCCCGTATTGTTCCAGCGTTCCTCGATTCGCGCTTTGGGATCGGCCTGCAGGCTTTGTACCCTGCTCGATCCTTGTGGATGCGTCGCGACTATCAGTGATACCGTCATGTCGTCGGTATCACTGATAGATCGGAAGACGTTCACGGTGTTGGGATACGTGGTGTTCACCATGGCCCTGTCGGGATCGACAAGCGTCGGGAAGCTGGCCGCCTCGATCCAGGTGTCCCGAGTTTCGGGATGCCGTTTCTGATAGTGCTCTCGCACAGCAATGGACAACACAGTCGATCCGGTGACGGCATCTTCGATGTGCGCGACCATCTCGCTCCTGGCATCCCCCAAGGGAATCGCGCCGTCCGTCGGCTCGGCAGCACTGCCCGACGTTGACCCACTCCTCACCCATGCAACCCTCGATCGCCGCAGGAGCGATGTGTGTTTCAGCGCCGGCACCCACTACCTCACCAGAACGGATCGCAGGCATGGGGTACCAGCGCCAATGACCTGGCCGAGAGTCACACGCTATCGGGTTGGAGGCGGTCGTAAGCCGTGCAGGCGTTGCCGTTATATGGGCAGTAATGGCAGAGATGCGACGGCCGCTCCGGCCATTCCCGCTCCTCGAGCAGCGCACCGATCTGCCGCTTGACCGATTCCCACGCCCACTCGCAATGGTCAAGCGACAGATCGATCACCTGTCGCTCCCGTACATCCAGCCACAGGAAGGTGAACTGCATCCGCACGATCGTCGGGTTCGGCAGATGCTGTTTCAGCAGTTGACGCGCGACGTATCGCGTGAACACCGGGACGATCTCATCGTCTTTTGGCTTGCCGGTCTTGTAGTCGATGAACTCGACGTATCGCTCACCGTCATGTTCGGTGCGAAGCAGGATCAGGTCCGGACGAACCATCAGCATATGGGAACCGGGGGACGATGGGAGAACGACGGGCCGGGTCGCGTAGCGCTCGATCAGGAGATAGGACGCGTCGCGATCCAGATACTCGAGTCCATAGCGGACCCAGCGTACGATGACGGCAATATCGGATTGCCGCGTCTCTTCGGAGGGGTACATGTTTCTGTGCAGGCGTCGCGATGCCATATCCGCCAAAGCCTCTAGGCCGAGAGGTAGCAGCCCTCGTGCAATGCGACCGGCACTCTGCTTCAGGATGTCGTGAGCGACGTTGCCCTTCGTCAGCGAGATACTGGACTCCCTGAAACCCCTTCTTTGATCGATGTAATTGAGACGCACTTCGCGGGGACAGGAGAGATACCGATGGAGGACGGTGGGCGAGATGTTGCGGTCAGGGGGCCAGGCAGGGCCGTCCGGAATGTCGGTGTCTGCCTGGGTGCCGTCCATCAGGCCATCCCGGCCAGCCAGCGGACGGCCCGGGCCAGCCCGAGCGCGGTTGGGATCAGCCCAAGCCCACCGATCAGCGCAATCCCGCAGGGAACCAACCCGACACGTTCCGCACCCCGGGGCCAGGCTGCCAGCGCAAGGCCGATCAGCGCAACCGGAAAGGCGACGATCGCCCCGACGTTGAGGAGCCCGATCACGAGTAGGGCAATGGCGATCCCAAGCGCGTTCCACGCCAGGACCAGCCCGCCCTCGCGCAACCAGGAGACGAGCGCTCCGAGCGTCGCCGCCATGAGGATCAGCGACGTGAACGAGGTCGCCGGGCTGATCCGATCGAACCCCTGGGCCCGGGAGACCGCGCCAACGCCCAGCATCGCGCAGGCGGCGGCGAAGGTCGCTCCGGCGGCCAGAAACGGAATCGCCGGGCGCGTGGACACGGGAATCGGATGGTCGGGGACGGCACGAGAGGTCGCGGCCATTGGGCGGTCTTCCGGGCGCGCATCGTCAGGCAGGTCAGGCAGGCCGGCAGGGTCAGCGGGATCGGGCGGTTGGGTCATTTCCCCCAGTATAGCCTCGCTTCTGCGCGATCGATCCCTGGCTTTCCAGCGCATCGAGGATACGGCCGGAAAGCCATTGCAGGTTCGCAACGGAACGTCCGTGGATATTGCCGATCCAACGTGCGTCGCCACGTCCTGACTTGATAGGCACACTCTACGCTTGCGCCGTCAGCTTCTGGGAAGCGCGGGCACAGGTCTACGCGCTCCCAATGGTCCCACGCGAACCCGCCCGCCGTGGTTTTCGACGGCGAGAGGATTTCCGCATGTACCAGCACACGGAAGGCCTGGACCTGGGCTCCCAAGCCGTGCAGATACCGCGCGGCCGGGAGACCGGGCAGGTGTCCCCCAACAGGTCTCCAGCGCCCAATGGTCCCATCAGGTGGCCCGCGACATGCCGTCTTGCCAACCCGTTGGCAGCGCAGCATACTGTGTCGAGTTCACCCACTTGGGACAGTTGCAACTAAACAGAACGACGGCTTCTGCGGCGCATCCCGGCCGCCTTGCCATCCATGTGGGCTCCATGGACTCCGATGGTTGGAAGCATGCTCCCTGCCACGTCGTCCGGGAATGGCATGCTGGCTCGGAACACGAGGGGATCGTCACCCCTCGCCTGCGGCAGCCTTTCGGCTATTCACCCTTACCGAGGACGGTACGTGTGAATCCCCATCGTTTCGACGCGCTGACCACGACTCTTGGCGTCCGGCTCTCCCGTCGCCGCTCCTTCCAATCGACCATCCTCGGCCTTGCCGCGGGCCTGACGGGCTCCGCGGCCCTGCGCGCGTCCGATCAGGAAGCTTCGCCAAGCGCAACCCTGGATTCACCGGCTCACCCCGTCTTCCTTTTCGTCCAGACGTCGACCTCGGGCTCGTTCACCGCCAATCCCGCAGCCGGCACGCCAGCCATTGATGGCACACCCTCCCCGGGTGGCGGAGCCGAGTACCTGCTGACGCTCCAGGGCCACGGTGGGGGCACCGTCTACTTTTCCGACCGGCCGGAGCGGATCTTCAGCGAGGCATCGACCCAAGCCTTTCTCGACGGACTCGGGTTCTCCCCGGCCAACCCACCAAACGCTGCCCTCGTCACCCAGACCGAGGCCGGGACGGACGCTGTCGAGGTGGTGGAACTGCTCAACCCGACCTACGACGAATCTACCGGTATGCTCACGTATGGGGCGAGGATCCTCAGTGAGTACGAGGGAGAGGGCCTGGCCCACGTCGCCGCCAACCGGCAGGATGCGGAACTGCCGAAAACCTTCGGGCGGTCCAGTCTCTTCATCGACGACTGCCCCGGTGAGACGATCTCGTGTAACACCTACGATGGCACTTGCCAAGGAGACATCGGTGTCGGCGGGTGCTGGAACTACCGCCGTGTCCAGTGTGAGATATGCCCGAGGGACCCGGGCTTTTATGACGAGCTGTGCAACGATACCTTCCCCGATCAATGTAAAGGAGAATGCTTGGCGGAGAACTTCATCTGTTAGCTGACTGCACGCTCTATTCGATCTCGAGGCCGTGCCGGCACTGGGAGATGTCCGGGCCGTCTTGTCCTAATCCAGCGTGAAGCCTCGTGGACCGCTCGACCATGAGGGTGGCCTCGGCGTGACAGCCGTCGCTCCCGGTCGAGGACCGTGATTGCCTTTGCCGACGCCATGATCCCGGCCAGCATTCCCGCTGGAACGATCTGTCTTCGAGCCTACGATGATGAGTGGGCATGTGATGATGCATTGAGTGCAGGACGATTCGGGACCACTTTAGCCAGGGACGAAACCGCGATGGCGCAGATCAGGATCTATGGGCGGCGGGGCCATCTTGACCAGGTACGATCGGAGCTTTCGGACGCGATCCACGCCTGCGCCGTCGAGGCGCTGGAGCTGCCGGAGGGCAAGCGCTTCCACCGCTTTATCGGGCTCGACGCCGAGGATTTCTTCCACCCGGAGGATCGCGGCGAGCGATACACGATCATCGAGATCAGCATGTTCGAAGGGCGAACGATCGAGACCAAGAAGCGGCTGATCCGGCTGATGTTCGAGCGACTGGAGACACGCTGCGGGATCAGACCGCAGGATGTCGAGATCACGATCTTCGAGACGCCGCGGCACAACTGGGGCATTCGTGGCCTGCCGGGCGACGAGCTGACGCTTGGATACACGGTCTCGGTGTAGTCCGTGGCCGTCGTGCCATCGGGAGGGTGATCGTAACCGGGCCTGGCCCGGGGCTTGATTCCCGACTTCCCGACTGTGAAGTGGTATCCGGTCGGACCCTAATGGTGTTTGTGAGATGCCGCACGATCTTTGCAGAATCGTTCGGCTCTGGCACAATGTCCGAGGTTTCCTTCTCCCCAAGACGCAGACGACGTTGCCCAAGGCGGACCGGCCCCTTGCGGGCCAGGTATATCCCCGTGTGTCCTATAGACTCACAGGTTTCAGGACACGTACGTACCGGTGGCGGACCGGTTCAGCCTTCGTGCCGCCGGCATGACCCGCCGGAGCGAGAGCGCTTGCGCGATGTGGCGAGGTTGGGCCCGCTCCGCGAATGTACCTCTCCGGCCGCGGCGATCAGCGTTGCCGACCCGCTTGGCCATCCGGCTGGCCACCCGGCAGAAGACCCAGCTGCTCCAGGATCGTGAACCGATCGGGAACACCCCAGTGCTCGACCATCAGGCCGTTCTCGAAGCGGCAGATGTCGATCACGTCGACATCGATGCTCCTGCCCGTTGCGGGAAAGCCCATGTGCGGTCCTCGTTGCGTGCCTCGCGCACGCAGACGTGCCCAAACCGTGTCCCCTTCGGTGGTCATGTCCTCAATCGTCAGGGTAAAGTCCGGAAAGACCGAGCGGAGGTATGCAATCGCTCCCTTCACCCCTTGCGGACCATCTCCCATGCCCGCCTGGTGCTCCACAATCGAGGGCGAGATGACGTCATCGATCGCGCTCAGGTTACCCTGACTGAAACCCTCGCTAACGACCCGGCTGAATAGCGCCCGGTTGCGTGCCGCGGTATTCGGTGATGGAGTTTGGCTCGACACCGTATTACTCCTTTTGATTGTACTCTTACTAAATTCAATGGAGCTACACTACTCTCAATGCCCGAGAACGTCAAGAACCGACGTCGTTACACGTCATCACGCCGGCGGGAACAGGCGGAGGAAACCCGGCGGCGAATCCTGGATGCCGCCCAGGATCTGTTCCTGACCCACGGGTATACAGCGGCGACCATCGAATCCATCGCGAATGACGCCCAGGTTGCCGCCCAGACGGTCTATGCCGGGTTCGGGAACAAACGCGGGGTCCTCTTCGCCGTCCTTGAGCGCGCAATCGGTGGAGACGATCAGCCGATCGGGATGCTTGAACGTCCGGATCCGGTGAGGATGCGTGCGGAACCGGATCAACGCCGCCAACTGGAGATGATGGCGCGGGGCATCCGCACGATCATGGAGCGGGCCGGGCCGGTGTTCACGGTGGTGCGCGCCGCCGCGGTAACTGACCCGGAGATCGCTGCGCGTTACGAGCGATTGCAGGAAGAGCGGCTTCGCAACATGACGAAGGTCCTGGAATGGGTGAGGGAACGCGGACCGCTGCGAGAAGGTCTCACCATCTACCAGGGAGCCGACATCCTGTGGACCCTGACGAGCGCTGACATCCATAGCCTGCTGACCAGCGAGCGAGGCTGGCCTGGGGACCAGTACGAGCGCTGGCTCGCCGACACGCTGGTCGCCTCGCTCCTGCCGTGAGGGCACTCGGGAAGGAACGTGCGCGTCCCGGCAAGCAGGGCGATCGACCCGTGTGATCGCGCATCGCCGGACTGCCTTCGGAGGGACGCGCACGCGCGGGACCAAATTCACCGTGTGGACCGGAAGGCCACGGGGCTCCCCTACGAACGACCGGGTTTGGCAGCGGGACGGCAAGGACGGGGCAGCGTTGGCAGAGCCGTCATCCGGGTCCCGCATTGGACGCTAGTCGCCCTCGTAGGCACGGCACAGGGCCGCGACGTCGATCTTGCTCATCCGCAACATCGCCTGCGTCACCCGGCCCGCCCGGTCCGGATCGGGATCACTCATCAACTCGGCCAGCGCCCTCGGGATCACCTGCCAGGAGAGTCCGAATCGGTCCCTGAGCCAACCGCACGGGCCGGGTTCCCCGCCGTCGGCGGTCAGCGCCTCCCAGTATCGGTCGACCTCGGCCTGGTCCTCGCAATCGATCACGAACGAGAACGCCTCGCTCAACTGATGATCCGGACCACCATTGAGCGCACGTACCTGTTGTCCGGCGATCCTCGCCGTGACGATCATGGCCCGCTCCGGTTCACCGGGGCTGCCTCCGCCATAGCGAGTGACGTCCTGGATCGCGGAATTCTCGAACAGCGAGCAATAGAACGTCATTGCCTGCTCGGCATTGTCGTTGAACCAGAGGAATGGGGTGATCTTCGACACATTGACGTCCTTCCACGCAATGCACGCATTGCGTCGTTCTCCAGGCACCGGAACCGGCTGCCTCCAATGAACGTGCATGGCGTCCCATCCGGGCGGGTCTGCGTCGGATGACCACCCCATGGATGGATCCTAGTGCCGAAGGCACGCGACATGCTTCTTCCAGCTTGCGGCCTCTCTTCAGCCGACCGCTCTGGGACTCATCCAACCGGTTCCCGATCGTTGACGCGAGGCGTACAATCGACGAGCACATGGTTTACACGATTGACCACAAGCTTGACCGCAAGCTGGAAGGAGGGCCTGATGCTTTTCTACTGCCAGTTCACCTGGTTTCCCGGCACCAGCCGTGAGCAGGTCGCCAAGCGCGTTGTCGAGCAGCATGACGCCGGGGCGAACAACCCCGAACGGATCAAGGGTTGGTACAACCTGGCCGGTGGCGGTGCCGGGTTCCTGATCGTCGACTATGACGACATCAGGCAGCTGACCGCCTTCCTGCAGCCGTACATGGACCTGATGAGCTTCGATGTACGCGCGATCAACCAGCTCGACTACGAGCATCGCGTCAACGAGCTTCGAACCGCCAGCTCAGGGTAGGGCACATCCGGAAGCTGGGTGAGCATCCGCCTCGGAACCCCATCATCGGGATGCAGGCAGGAAGGTCAGGGGCTGGCGATTGCCCCTGACCTTCGTCGTGTTCCACGCCGTATCACGGCACCCTCGGCGCCGCGGCACACCTCTCAAGGCGATCCTGCAAGGCCTGGACCGACTGCCCTCTCATCACCGATCACTGGACCGGGTCTCCGGTAATCCCTCCACGGGGAACTGGTCAGCCTGATTCCGGCTGCGTGGGTGCCCCTGTCATCCGCCCACGTTTCCGGCGACGTGCCGGATGGCCCTCGCGATCTCGTGGGGATCGACATCCAGAGTCGGGACATCCCGCCGGAAGGCGGCGTGGACCTCCGCATAGGCCCGCTCGCTCCCCGCTTCCTCGGCATAGTGCGGCATGTGGTGATCCCTGGCCCAGTCGAAATACCGGTTGTCCCGTTCCTGCGTCCGGGCAATCTGGGCGAGGGTACCCCGCCCGAGATGGATGATGTGCCGCTCCGCCGTGAACGGAAACGGCGTCATCGTCAGCCCCTCCGCGATCGCGCTCTCCTGCAGGTGTTTCGACGGCTCACCGTGTTCCGCAAAGGGAACGACCGGATCGCGCCAGACCTGCGCGGGGTCGATCAAGAGCGAATGAAGCCCGAACGTGCCGCCATTCCACTCGTCCCAGACCGGCTGCCCGACGATCGCGGCGCGCTTCTCCGACATCGCGCCCGTTGCCAGGGTCAGGACATCCGGGCGCAGCACGACGCAGTCGGAATCCAGCACCCAGACTGCATCGATCTGTCCCCCGCCTTCGCCCCGATCACGGGCGAGGTGATCGAACGCCCTGTTGAGCCCGGGTCCGTGGTAGGCGTTCTGGTCGTTGGCGACGATCTCGATCAGCCGCTCCCCGGCGAGCGCTTGAAGAATCTCCCGCGAGCCATCGGTGGAAGCGTTGTCGACGACGAGGAGACGGGCGAAGCCATCCGGGCCGAGCGCGCGATGGATCGTCCAGATCAGCTGCACGATCAGGTCCCGCGTGTTGTGGTTGACCGTCACGATCGCGGTCGTCGCGGGGGACTTGAGGGGGTCGGTATCGAATGGCCACGGGTGATGGCGAATGTCGTGGTGCATGCTCGCAGGGTATCAGTAGTTGCCCGTCCATCTCTACGTGTCATGTCATGGATGGCCTCCCTATCGATGCTCTCATTGCCGTCATGTTGAGCGTCAGCGATGGGCCGCTCCTGCTCGATTGCTCCACAATTGCCTATGAAGCATCCCCCGGCGATGGGCCGCATCGCACCGTGGTCGCTCCATTGTTGCGCAATGGCCTGTGAAGCCGGTTCGAGCAGATGCATCGCGGAGATTTTGCCTGGGACGTCCTGATCCGACTGCATCGAATGCGCTTCGCGCGGGGATCCTTCGGTCGCTGAACAGGCCATTCCGAAGGGATGAATGGGTCGCTCACGCTCAATCGCTCCGCGATTGCCTATACGCGGATGCGGCCCATCGCTCCGTCAGGATGACGGATCTGGCATTGAGCGGCACCGGCACAAAGGTGACTAATCACCAGCAGGCGTCAGCCCGTACCGAGCCCTGGCTCCTCGGGCAGCGGATAACAGCCGTCGATCAGCCGGCGGGAGCCATCTCGCGGCATCAGCCCGCTTTCGATGAAGAGCGTGTTCTGGAGGGCCGCCAGCACGTGCAGGTGAGCGCCGCCCCCATGCGAGGCGTACGGGATGTTGAACCCCTTGGCCATCAGCCCGATCTCCAGGCACTCGGTCAGCCCTCCGGCGCGCCGGATATCCGGCTGCACGATCCCGACCGCCCGCCGCTCGAAGAGGTCGCGAAACTGCGCCTGCCCATAGAGGTTCTCTCCGGTCGCGATCGGGATCCGCAACGCATCGACGAGCCGGGCATGCCCGTCCGTATCACCGGCGCGGATCGGTTCCTCGAACCAGAAACAGCCGAGGTCCTCGTAGACCGCGCCACGCCGCAGCGCTTCGTGGACGGACAGCGCCTGGTTGGCGTCGACCATCAGGTGATGTTCCGGCTCGAGCACGGAACGGACCGCCTCGATCCGGGCGACATCCTCCGCGAGGGTTGGCGAGCCGACCTTGATCTTGACGCCCCGGAATCCCTGCTCGACCGCCGTGGTGCAGATCCGTTTCAAC
>DASYVY010000606.1:0-3960 GCA_035936535.1 Thermomicrobiales bacterium
GCTCATGAGTGAGTCAGCAGAACCGGGCGCGATCGCGAAGGCGCTTTGACGTCCCGGCCATGGGCAGGGGCGTAGATATCGTGCGCTTCGTCATCCCTAAGCGGACGACGCTCCAGCATGGCACACATGGATACCTTCCGGGGTAGGTCGTGCCCCTCTCCTGCTCCCCGCGATTTCCAGGCTGGACCACCAAGCGGAAACCCTGTGAATGAGCCTGGAGAAACAGGGCGCTCACCAACCGTGCGCGACCGCGTGCCTGTGCATGCGTGACGGGGAGGTTATCCCGTCACGCATGCACGAAAGTATTCAGGACCCGTTTGCGGGCCGGATCACTCGACCCGGCGCACCCTTAACCCATGTGGATCGGCTGTCTCAGCACCGTCCACCATGTTCGAGATCGGCAGGACGCGAACCACCTCGCCCGACGCCCCGCCGTCTTCGACCCGGACAACCGCTACACCGGGTGTGGAACCGACGGCATTATGGTGTTCCGGCGAGTTGGCGGTCAGCGGGGTTGAGCCCCGTAACGAGATGAAGACCCACTGTCCATCCGGGGAGACGTCCATCAAATCGGGTGCTGGATCACTGCTCCACTCGCCGCTGATGTCGAGCTCGGTAACGACCTCGTCCGTAGCGGTATCGACAACGGTTAGCAGGTTGGCAGCTCGGTCGGCAACCCACAGGTACTCGCTGTCACCAGCCAGGGTCGGGCCGTGGGAGTCGGTCATCTCGCGATCGTCATGGCTGAAGACGACGGTGGGAGCCGGTGTATTTGGAGCCCCCGGTTCAGGAGAAAACTCGTCAAGCTGGAATGCGTAGAGATCGGATTCGAATGGATTGGCCGGCGAGCCACCTCCTGAGCCGATGTACATCTTGCCCTTGGCTTCCAGTCCGCCACACCCGTTTGGATGGATCGTTGCCGCATCATATTCGGCGACGATCTCCATGGGTGTCGCGGTGGAATCGAACACGAGAAGCCCACCACCACGGAGGGTCACGAATGTGTAGATGCTCGTGCTGTCGACGATTGGGCAGATGGGCGCGTTGTCTGGCCGCACTTCGGGGTCCTCACAGGCCACCCCGCTTGGCGTGCTGCACGATGCCAGATCTACTGTCGCCGCATCGTCCAGAACAAATTCATTCGCGCCATATTCGGTCGAGATGCGTTGCAGCAGTTTGCCGTTCTGGTTCGCGACGACAACATAGCTCTCGTCCGGCGAGGGATACGCCGCATGCGCCTGCTCACCGGCATCGATGCACGCGACCGGCTCACGGGTGGCCGCGTCGAAGAACGCGACATGTCCGGAGGCGACAAAGGAGAGAATCGCGTGTGAATGCGATTCGTTGAACAGGATCATGTGCGGGCGTGAAGGGTAGGACGCCGTTTGTTCAAAGCAACGATCGGCCACGGCGTCGCCGAGGTCGATCACCTCCGGAGTCCCAACCCCTTCTGTCAGTGCTGGCCCGGGATAGATATAGAGTGTTCCCCCACCATCCGGCGTCGTATCCGATTGATCGATGACCCACACTTCGAACGCGTCAGCCTTTGGGGAAGCGTCCTGTGCGCCAAGGTTGTCAGCGGGTGGAAGCACGAAGACCGTAAGCAGAAGGACGAGGACGACACGGACGGTGCGAGTAATGGACATGGCAGCCTCCCGAGGAATATAGACCACGCTGAACGCAAGAACATCAAGGTACGGGGACTCCTGACATCGGCACTGCGTGTGAGTCGGACTCGCGCGACAAGGGGCAGATTGTGACCCCGTGCCCCGAGTCGGAATGATGTACGTTCCTGGCCCACCTCCTCCTGATATCCCGGTAAGTCCCTTGGCAGAGCTCCGGTCGCGGAAGCGTCAGTAGTTGTTGCCACTGGAGACACGATAGAGACGGAACGTTCCGAAAACGTTCCAAAAGCATTGAGGGGGATTGAGCCGGCATCGGAGTTTCGGCGCAGTCCTGCAATGAGGTGTGGAGGTCTTGAGGGAGGGCAGGAACGGTCGGTTTGGGTCCTACGTGCTCGCGGGCATGGCAGCGTGGAGCACGCGTTTCAACGCTCGAGGGCACGGCGGCTTGACCAGGAGAAGATCCATGCCTGCGAATCGGTTGGATCCGTAGGGTCATCCTGTCAGGGCAGTCGGCCCGGTGACGTCCGAGGGTCTTGACAGCCTGCGGCTTCCCGGACACTGGCGTTGTCTGTCCTGAACGCCCGCGTCCTTCTCGACCGCAACAGGACTGCCAACTGTGCCGGTGGCTTGCCGGATTCACTGTCAGGTGGGCCATAACGAAACAGTGGGTAACCCATCCACGCTGATGACAGCGTCCGATGAGCACCATGCCCCGTGCGTCGCCATCCATCACGCACGAGGCGCTTGGCTTTGCAAACGAAGAGCGGGTGCTGGCAGTGATCCTCGCCTCACGCGCACCTTCCAGGAACTCTCAGGAGCGGTGGGAAGGCTGCCCTAGATCGCACTGGTTGAGGCTCGAGCTCCACAGGGGGCTCACTCGACCTAGGTTAGTGGGGCCAACGAGGGAGTGGAGGGCGGCTTAGTCGCCGGTGGCCGGGTGCGCGATCGAGCCGTGTGACGTCACCCGCTGGCGCGTCCGGCTCGGCCAGACGCGCCGGACGCCTTCGCTGAGCACGACGAACAGCGCGGCCATCAGCGCGGCGTGGGAGAGCGTCGCCAGCAGCTGCAACCCGGAAAAGACCACGATCGCCCCGACCATCGATTGCAGGACGACGATCACGGCCGCCGCGACACCCAGCATGTGCAGGTCCGGCCGTACCGCCCGCAGCCGGTACGTCCCGATCGCGACGCTGGCGATCAGCAGGGTGATCACCCCCGCCAGCGTCCGGTGCAGCGTCTGGATTCCCGGGGGCGTGTTGTCGATCGTCGGCACGAGCTCACCGCTGCACGTCGGCCACGTCGCGCAGGCCAGCTCCGACCCCGTATGGCGAACGTACGCCCCCGAGTAGGCGACCACGACCGAGAAGAGGAGCGTCAGGATGATCAGCCAGCGGATGCCGCTGACCGCCCGCTCGGTTTTTGCGGTGATGACGCCCGCCCGCTCCCGCGCGGGGCGCCCATCCTCGATCAGGATGAAGGCGACCAGCGAGGCGCTCGCGAGGCAGACCAGCGAGATGCCGAAATGCGAGGCCATCACCTCCGGTGAGGTGGGCCACCGCACCGCCGCCGCGCCCATCAGCGACTGCAGCACCAGCGTGCCCATCATCGCCGGGATCAGCACCTTGAAGGCACGATGACGCCTGCGCAACGGCCAGGCGAGGATCGTCGTCGCCAGCACGACGATCCCCTCGATGCCGGTGACGAAGCGGTGGCTGTATTCGGTCAGCGATTCAAAGGTATCGGCGGGCAGGAAGCTGCCGTGGCAGAGCGGCCAGTCGTTGCCGCAGCCCTCGCCGGAGCCGGTCGCCGTCACCCGCGCGCCCATCAGCAGCACGATGAACATGCCCACCGCGCTCAGGATCGCCATCCGTTTTGCCCAGATCGCCCGCTTTCCCATCGTTCCGACCTTGTCCCATCGGTGCGCTGCCCGTCGCGGCTCACAGGGCACACGTGGGTGTGCCCCTCCACCGGCAGGCTCCAGTGTGGTCTTACACCAGCGCCCGGTGCGTTCTCCCCAAGCTTGCCACGCCCTGATCCGTTACGTCACTCCCGATGGTGCCTCCGGCCCGGCATCCCCGCCCATTCCCGGCGGGCGAGTGGGACGAAATCCGCCTTCGGGTTACCCCGTACGGGCGGACTCCATGTCCGCCTTGGATGCCGCCAGACGTACCCCCTGTTCGCACACGACTCCCCCATGTCATCCTGAACGCAGTGAAGAGCCTATCCAGAGCGAAGCGTGGGAATCCCAGCGGCCGCGTCGCGTGCGAAGCGCTCGGCGGCAAAGCCGGCACCAGTGCCGAACCGACGGCGTTAGTGCACCTGCCCTCCGATCCAG
>DASYVY010000607.1:0-1631 GCA_035936535.1 Thermomicrobiales bacterium
GATGCGTACCGGGCGGAGATGGGGCGTGACGTGTCGGGACCGGTTCGCACCATCGAGCGGTGGCGAGGGACTCCCGCCCCGGGTGATCCCGGCTTCATCACCAACGCGACTTTCGCGGACGACCGGCGGCCGCTCGACGCAGGAGAAGTCAACACCGGGATCGCCCGGCTCGAAAGGCACCACCGGCGGTTCCGGGACGTGATCGGCGGGGTGCCCGTGTCCGATGAGATCGGCATCATCATCCATCATCTCGCAACTGCTGAGCAGTGGTATCTCGGGAACATCGACCTGGTGCCGGACGGGAAACGGCCAAACGGTCCGCTGGAGCGGTTCGCCTGGATCCGGGCGTTCACGCTTCGGGTGTTGCCGACGCTGGCCGATCGCGACATCCTGGCGGATTGCGGCGGAGAAGGATGGACGCCGCGCAAGGTGATCCGGCGCACAATCTGGCATGAGCGGGACCATACACGCCAGATCGCGACGATCCTTGCGGCATCTGCCTGACCTGCCAGAGGCGAGCGAGGAACGTCGAGTCCTGCAAACTGCCACTCCGGAGGACGTTATGCGTATTGCGATCTTCTCCGATGTGCACGCAAACGCGATCGCGCTGGATGCCGTGCTG
The DNA here is from genome assembly GCA_035936535.1 of Thermomicrobiales bacterium. Taxonomy (GTDB): domain Bacteria; phylum Chloroflexota; class Chloroflexia; order Thermomicrobiales; family UBA6265; genus CADCWJ01. The sequence goes on from DASYVY010000607.1 coordinate 623, forward strand.
GAGGATATCCACGCTGGCGGCGGGGTCGATGCCTATTGGATGATCGGGGATGTCACCGACATGGGGAGCGATCCGGCCCGGTGCATCTCCAGGTTGCAGGCACTGCCCGCACTCTCCATCGTCCATGGCAATGGCGATCGTGCGGTGGTTCGGAGCGACGCCGATGCGCTCGCCATGCGGTTGGCCGATATCTCCGCGGAGGATGTTCGGGTGGAGTTGATGTACCTGGAGGAGGCAGCCTGGGCTCGGGGTGCGATCACCGCTGCCGGTCAGTTCGACTGGCTTGCATCATTGCCGCTCGAGGTGAGGACGACACTACCGGATGGGACGCGGGTGCTGCTGGTGCATGCGTCGCCGGGAACCGACGAGGAGACCGGCCTGCGCGTGGAGTACTCGGATGACGAAATCCGCACACTTCTGGGCTCGCCGGATGCGGATCTCGTCATCGTTGGGCACACACATATGCCGCTCGACTGGAGGGTCGATGATATTCGCGTCTTCAACAGCGGGAGCGTCAGCAACCCAGTGACGAGGGATCAGCGCGCGATGTGGTCGCTTCTCGAAGCGGACGAGTCGGGCTATCGGCTCGACCGGCGGTTCGTTGAGTACGATCGGGAAGCGTACCTCCGCCAGGTCACCTTGGTGCATCACCCGGCGGAGGCAGCCATCGGCGCGTTCTTCGATCAGGCGGTCGGTGGGCGGTACGTGCACTTGAACATCCCGCCATGATGCGCCGTGTCACATACCCTAGCCGTGGTGGTGGAGGGCTTCCGCCGCGTCGGCTTCGGCCTTGGTCTTGTGAATCGTGCCGTCCGGATGCTCGGCCGGGGAGTAGATCGAGTAGAGGCGTAGTGGCTGGCTGTCCGAGGTGTTGACCACGTTGTGCTCGGCGCCGGCCGGGACGACCACGGCCACGCCATCGGAGAGGGCATGGGTTTCGCCGTCGATGATCGCCTCGCCGGTCCCGGCCTCGATCCGGAAGAACTGGTCGCGATCGTCGTGATGCTCG
>DASYVY010000608.1:0-6491 GCA_035936535.1 Thermomicrobiales bacterium
GGGCGGTGCCATCCGGCTCACGCTCCACGCCGGTTGCGGGAATAGAGATGGCGAACTCGACCGTATCCTCGCGCTCCTGGGCTTCGACAGCGAACCGGGCATCTCCGGGAACATCGGCTCCCGGGGCGGTGACGCTGTAGAGCACCTCGGAGGAGATGGATGCCTGCCGCAGGGTAGCGGACACGGTCACGGCGGGCATGAAGTACCAGAGGGCGATTCCGGCCACGAGCAGCAGGGCGGCGGAGACCACCACGACGCGCCCGATCAGCCGGGTTCGCGTCGCGCGCTCCTCATCGTCCTCGATGTAGTCGAACGATCCGTCATCGTCGAGCCCGGACGGATCGCGATCGCCCCGCGCCTGGGCCGGGGTTGCCCCCGGCTCGTAGAGTGCGGTCCGGCGACGGCGGGACTCCGTGATCGGGTCGGCATCCCCACCGTCCTCGTGGCCATTTTCCCCGGCCTCGCCCTGGCGTTCGCGGGCCTTGCGCCACCCGCTGAACGATGGCGATGACGGCAGGGTGGCCGTGGCACGCTCGCGTGGCCGGGCTTCCCGCTCGGCAAGCCCGAACATCGACGCCAGCTGCAGGCGCAGCCGATCCTCCGTCAACAACGACAACGTCACGGACGACCTGTCGGCCACGTCGCGCAGGGTGCGGAACTCGGTCGCGGTCAGGAAGATCGGGCTGTGATCCGGAATTTCCAATGAGACCGAGTCACCGGCGGCGGCCCGGATCCGCTCGAGCACATCGGGCAGCGAATCGTGCGGATCGACCCGCAGGGTGACCTGTGCTGGAGCGTCGTGTGCATCACTCATGGCATCGGCCAGCATCCGGAACCCGGATGCTGGCTACAAACTTCTCCCATCATCAACTTGAGTACGGTGCCACGGCATGGGCGCTTTCCCGTCGCCACCTGCTCGTCATTCCGCGACACCCGAGCATGGCGCAACCGCGGCGCACAGGGCAAGCCGCGCGCGATACGCGACCTGCCCTACTACTACAGCATGCCAAGCACGGCATCGCGATTCACCGGCAACAAGGAGTCCCGGAGCGGACGACCGCGCATCGGCGGCGCATCAATGGGACGCGTCCGCTCAATGGGCGCCTTCCATGTGCTGAACATAGGCCCTCGTCCCCCAAAAGCTCCGCACCCAGTAAGACACGGATGCGGCGGACGGGGCCCCGCCGGGTCGCGGAACGACCGACCGGCGATGACAGTGTACCCAGTGAGCGGGCACACCGGCGTGCCCGCTCACGCCCCGGCGGCCACCAACCCCTCGAGCAACCCATGCACCGCATCGAGCGCGGCGTCAAGGCCGGACGCGTCCCTGCCACCCGCCTCCGCCAGCTCGGGACGGCCCCCGCCGCGCCCGTCGATGTGCGGAGCCGCCGCCCGAATGATATCCCCCGCCCGCACGCCACGGCCGGTGAGATCCGGTGTGACCATCGCCAGCAGGCTCGGCTTGCCATCGACAACGGCGCCGAGCACGATCACCCCGGACCGCATCGAATCCCGGAGGCGGTCGCCAAGCTGGCGCAGGCCCGCCTTGTTCTCGACCGTCACCCTCGCCGCCAGCACCGGGATGCCGTTGACATCGACCGCCCGCGACAGCAGATCCCCCGATTGCGCACCCGCCACCTGACCGCGCAGCCGCTCGATCTCGCGATCCTGCACGCGCGTCCGCTCCTGGAGGGCACGGACCTGTGCCGGCACCTCCGTCCAGCTCACGCGCAGCTCCCGGCCCAGCTCCTCGACCAGGCGCTGCTGGCCGAGCATCCGCTCGATCGCCGCATCCCCGGTCAGCGCCTCGATCCGGCGGATTCCGGAAGCGACGCTCCCCTCCGAGGTGACGACGAACGGGCCGATCTCGCCCGTGTGCCGGACATGGGTGCCGCCACACAGCTCCTTCGAGAAGTCGTCAATCGCGACCATCCGTACGGTATCCCCGTACTTCTCGCCGAACAGCGCCATCGCCCCCGCCGCGACCGCGTCCCGGTACGAGGTGACGGCCGTCTCCACCGGGCGATCCGCCACGATCTCGCGGTTCACGATCTCCGCGATCGTCCGCACCTGGTTGGGATCGACCGCATCGAGCGCCGTGAAATCGAACCGCAGCCGGTCCGGCGCGACCAGCGAGCCCGCCTGGTGCGTGTCCGTGCCGACGACGAGGCGGAGCGCCTTGTGGAGCAGGTGCGTCGCCGTATGGTTGCGGCGGATCTCCTGCCGGCGGGCCGTGTCGATCTGGGCCGTCACCGTGTCCCCAACCCGGATAAACCCCTCCTCGACCGTGCCACGATGGACGAACAGATCGGGTGCCGGCTTGCGAGTATCGTCGATATTGACGACACCGGTCTCGGTTCGGATCTCGCCACTGTCGCCGACCTGGCCACCGGATTCGCCGTAGAACGGGGTGCGATCGAGCACGATCTCGACCTGCTCGCCCGCCTCCGCCTCCTCCACCGAGCCCTCGGCACCAAGGATCGCGACGACCGTCGCCTCCGCCCGCTCGAGCTCGTAGCCGACGAACTCCGTGCGCGGCTGGATGCCCGCGTAGAGCTCGCCGCGATCGCGCCCGGCCTCCTGGAACGCCGAGAAGGAGCGGCTCACCTCGCGTTGGCGCGCCATCGCCGCCTGGAAGCCGGCATCGTCGATCTGGAGCTCCTCCTCCCTGGCCAGCTCCGCCGTCAGGTCAAAGGGGAAGCCATACGTGTCGTAGAGCCGAAAGACATCCTCGCCGGGGATCACCGTCTCGCCGCGCTCCTTGAGCCCGGCGGTCAGCGCCTGCAGGCGGTTCATGCCGGAGGTGAGCGTCTTGCCGAAGCTGGTCTCCTCGTAGCGCAGCACCTTCAGGATCTGGCCCCGCCGGTCCTCCAACTCCGGGTAGTCGCCGCGGAACTGATCGATCACGATCTCGGCGATCGCCGCCAGGAACGATCCCTCGATGCCGAGCAACCGGCCATGCCGGATCGCCTTGCGCAGCACCCGCCGCAGCACGTAGGAACGGCCCTCGTTGCCCGGCAGCACCCCGTCGGCGATCAGGAACACGGCACCGCGGAGGTGATCGGCGACGATCCGGATCGAGCGATCGGTCTGCGGGTCGACATCGTAGGTCTTGCCCGCCAGCGACGCCGCCTTCTGGATGATCGGCTGGTAGATGTCCGTGTCGTACATCGTCCGCGCGCCCTGGACCACCATCACCAGCCGCTCGTATCCCATGCCCGTATCGATGCAGGGCTTGGGCAGCGGGCTGCGCACGCCATCCGGCGTGGTGTTGTACTGCATGAGGACGTTGTTCCAGACCTCCAGGAACCGCCCACCATCGTCGCCCGGAACCTGTTCCGGTCCCAAATGCTCGCCGAGGTCGACGTAGAACTCGCAGTCCGGCCCGTTCGGCCCGGTCGGACCGAGCCGCCACCAGTTGTCCTCCAGCTTGTAGATGCGCTCCTCGGGAATCCCGATCTCGTCCCGGAGGATCACGAGCGATTCGTCATCGTCCGGGTAGATCGTCGGGTAGAGGTGTTCGGCCGGGATCCCCATCCACTCCGTCAGGAACTCCCACGACCAGGCGAGCGACTCGCGCTTGAAGTAATCGCGCACCGAGAAGTTGCCGAGCATGAAGAAGAACGTGCTGTGGCTGTCGTCGCCGACCTCATCGATGTCGACGGTGCGGTAGCACTTCTGGATCGTGCACATCCGTGGCGAGGGCGGCTCCTCCAGCCCGAGGAAGTACGGGATCATCTGCTGCATGCCGGCCGTCGTCAGCAGCACGGACCTGTCGCCCGCCGGGGGCACGAGCGACGAGCTGGGGACATGCAGATGCTGTTTGGACTCGAAGAACTCGACGAACTTGCGCCGGATCTCCGCCCCGGATTGCCAGGGGATATCGAGCGTGGACATGATTCAGTGCTCCGTTGATGGACGCGCAGGAACCGGCGTCTGCGCACCGATCGCGCGATAGGTTGTCCCAGGGAAGATGGGAGGACTGCCGGAAAGATCAGGCAGGGCGTCGGGCAGCGCATCCGTCGCGAGACACGCCGAAGACCGCCCGGGGCACTGCCCTCACGGCGGCGGCCTTGCCGCCGAACGTACCGCCACAGGAGGTGGCGTGGATCTCGATGCAGATCGTGGGCGCTGTCACGACGGACATGGCGATCGCTCTTCGTGCATGACCGGTAGTCACTCCCGACTTCGGAGCACCCTCATTGTGCCAAACCGCACGCGTTCCCGGCAATCCTGCCGCGACAGTGCGAGCAGATACGCCACTACTACCTCTGGTAGCGGCGACCCTGTGTGGTCGCCCCGGAGGCAGCACAAGGGCCACTCGCCAATCCTGACCTTGGCGTGTACGTCCTGGCGGCCGCGGCACTCCCTGATCCATGCTCCCTCCAACCGTCGCATGTTCACGGGTCCGGACAACGATACGTACTGGCCCGACCCGATTTCCGGCGTCGAAAAGGTCAGGAGCGTGAGGAAACGATGGAAAGGAAACCACCTGAACCACTGTTCGGGAAGATCGACGCCCTGGAGATCCCCGTGCCAGACCTTGAGCCGGGGCTCGCGTTCTACCCTTACAGGCTCGGCCACGAGCTGATCTGGCGGGCGCAGACCGCCACCGGGCTCCGCATGCCCTACACCGACGCCGAGATTGTCCTGCAGACCCAACGCGAGGTCATGGACGTGGACCTGCTGGTGGAATCGGCCGACGATGCCGCGCGAGCCATCAGCCTGGCGGGCGGCAAGGTCCTGGTACCACCCTTTGATGTACGGGTGGGCCGTTGTGTGGCGGTCGAGAATCCGTAGCGCAACCGGCTTGTCCTGCGGGATATGCGGAACGGACCGCTCGTGACCGACGCGGATGGCAACGTCCTGGGCCAATGCCGAGTACAAAGCGGACGGGGCTCAGGGGATATGACGCCTGCACCCTGGAGCACGTCACCGCGGCGCAGCGACTTCCGGGCGTTGTCCGGCGCCCCACCACAGCGGCAACGCCATCGTGGCCAGGAACACTCCCAGGTTCACGATCGCGAGGGTCCGGAACAGGGCCGACAACGGCACGTCGAACATCGCGGCGCGAATCGCGTTGACCGTGGGCGTGTAGGCGATCAGCAGACTGACCAGGAACAGCCCAGAAATCGCGAGGGCAAGCCACCAGGTGCGGTGAGCCCGGTTCGACGATGTCCGGTCGTAGGGGACACCCCTGTGGTGTCCCGCGCTCCGACGCCTGCCCCGTCCGACGGGGCGGCCTGCCCGGAGCCCGGCGAGCGCCAGCGCGAAGACCATCACCGGGAAGAAGTACCGCTCGTGGACGCGCGTCGGCAGCATGAAGATCGCGTACGAGATCGCGAGCGCGGCCCAAACAACCATCGTGACCCCGGACGCACGAACCACCGGCCAGCGAGTCACAACGACCCCGGCGATCCAGGCCAGCGCGAATGCCAGCAGCAGCGATCCCCAGGTCCGCTCCGTCAACCCGAGCAGCGTCCCGTCGAGATCGCTCGGCCGGTAGAGGTGCGCGTCCTTGATCATCCAGATGTTGGCGGCCTGGAGGGTAGTGAACGGATAGAGGTCGAGCGCGTACCGCGCCCGGTCCAGCACCGACCATCGCGTCGCCATCCCCGGCAGCCCGACATCGAACGGCAGGATGATCAGCAACGCCGTCACGACCCCGAGAATCGCTGCCAGAATGAGCGCGGCTGCGGTTCGCCGGATCGCCGCGCGAATCGCTGGCGACTCCCAGAAGGTGCGCACGCACGCAAAGAGCACGAACAGCCCCGCCACCAGCGCCAGCGGCGGCTTGATCAGGATCGCCCAGGCGAGCAGCGGCACCCCCACCGGCCACAGCGGAACAGCGCGAAGTGCGCCACCGCGCCATTCCCCCACCGTCCTCCCGGGCACATCTGGGGTGTCCAGCCCGGGCCGCTCTCCGAGCGGCTGCGCTCGGCCCGAGGATCCATCGCTGCGCGCTGGATGACGGAGTTGGCCGGGCAGCAGTGATATGGCCTTCAGGATGATGAGCGCCCCACCCAGCAGCAGCGCCATCGACAGCGCGTCCCACTGTCCCCAAATCGATGTCAGGAAGATCGCGCCCGGGTTGAATGCGAAGGCCGCCGCGACGGTAAGCGCCGCCCGCGATGTCGCGAATGATCGCAGCAGCACGAACAGCTCCCAGGCGATCACGGTGTCCGCGACCGCCGGCACCAGCTTCATCAATTCCACAAACGGCCCGCGCGGCGCGTTCTCGAACCCGAACAGCTCCAGTCCATGGCCGATCGCCCACAGAAACCAGAGATCGCCCGGCAGGTGATCCGGCCCTTCCGCGACCGCGTAGAACTCGCTCAATGGAACGCTCAGCAACGTGCGCGTCCACGACTGCATAAGGTCAGTATCGAACCCTGACGCGTCGGTGAATGACCCCAGTACGACCCGCAGGACCAGCGCTGCCGCGAGCATCCGCATAAGGGTGCGACGGCCAGAGCGTTGCTTCTCGGTGG
>DASYVY010000609.1:0-9636 GCA_035936535.1 Thermomicrobiales bacterium
CTCCACATTCGATCGAGGTGGACGGGCGGTCAGCGATCTATCGCGAACCGGTGTCGTTCGCGTCGCTGGTCGATGTCGCCTTTACCCAGATCCGGCACTATGGCGCCGCGGACTCGGTGGTGATGGCACATCTCGTTGACGGCTTGCGCCGTGTTGCCGACCTCGTCCCCGAACGGAACCGCGCCATTCTGTACGTCCATGGTCGGTTGGCCCTCGAGGAGGCGCTCCAGGCTACGGACCTGGAGGAGGTCCGGTCTACCCTTCAGGAGGTGGGTGCATGGACTCGCTCCCCTGATACACCACCGCAGAGCATGCGGATCGACCCAGACGCCCTCGTCTCCACCTAGATCAGTGCGGAACTGCTAAACTGAAGGTCCGCATGAGCGCCCCGCGGCGACGCCCCTTTTTGGATCAGTGGGAACACCATGACAGAAGCATTGACACCGGTGCGCGCCTCAGGCACGGACCTCGCGCCGCCCGCGCCCATTTCGCTGGATACGCCCCTGTTGTTCCGATCCGATGTTCCCCAGGTCAGGCTGCTTAGGGACGAATCGACCGCACACCCCTTCGCCCTGACGATTGCCGCGGCGTGGTCGTGCTACGGCGCGAAACCGGCGAGCGTCGAGAACGTTGTCAAGCTGGTATACGGTCCCGAGCCTTTCCACCTCGATGAGACCAGGGCCGAGGCCCGCCGCGACCGCCGCGACCGCGCGGTCAAGCTGTATGCAGATCTGTTCGCGGCGGGACACCATACGACGTTCCAGCACGCGACGTTCTGCTTTGTCCTCGATAACGTCTCCCGCCTCGCGATCTGGTCCTTTTTTCACTCGCACCCCTTCTACAACTCGGAGCAGGTATCGCAGCGGTATCGTGAGGTAACGGGAGACACGATGGCCGCGCCCGATCTGCCGGAGCGGTTGCGGGACACGTACGACTCAGCGATCGCCCGCAGCCTCGACAGCTATCGCCGCCTGACGGAGATCCTGACTCCGGACTTCCAGCAGCTTTACGGGCAGGTCTTTCCGGCTCGGGTCAAGGCGAGCGGGGATTCCGCGGTGCGGAGGGTCGAGGACGCTGTACAGAAGCGCTCCCAGGAGGTCGCCCGGTACATCCTGCCGCTGGCGACCCCGGCTCACCTCTACCACACCATCAACGGGCTAACGCTGCTGCGTTATTACGTGCTGGCCAACGGACCGGATGTCCCGACGGAAGTGCGCTACATCGTCAACCGAATGATGTCGGAGGTGCTCGCCGTCGACCCCTATTTCCTTGGTGGCCCCGGGCATCCGCTCAAGTTGCAGGTGCTCGGCTCCGAGCAGACACTAGAAGCGGATGCCTTCCACGACTGGCGTGCGAATCTGCGACAGAGCCCGGACACCGCGGAGCGGTTTTTCGAGGAATACGACGCCGGGATGGGTGATCGCAGCAGCCGCCTGGTAGCATTCGATCCCAACGCCGAGGCGACGATGGCGTCGGCGGTGCGGACCGTCATGGGCGCCGATGCGTCGGCGATTTCCGATGTCGAGGCGATCGCGCAGGTGCTTGACGGATCACGTAACCAGTATCTCGGTCACTCGCTGTTCCTCGGCATGCATTCCAAGTTGATGCAGACGATGAACCACGTGCCGTTTACGTTCCAGAAGCGGATAAGCGGAGCGGAGGACGCCCAGAACCAGCGGCACCGGGGAACACCGTCGTCGAGTCCACTCCTGACCGCGCACCTGCGGCGAGAACCGGACGTGATCGTCCCCTGGGCGATTCGTCGTAATTCACAGGCGTTGGCCGAGTACAGATCGGCGGTCGAGGCAATGTGGAATGCCAAGAACGCGCTGCTCGACGGTGGTGCATCACCGGAGGTCGCGCTGTACCTTCTGCCGAATGCGCATCGCGTGCGATTCCACGAGACCGGAACGCTGCAGGCCTACTACTGGAAGTGGATCAAGCGCCTGTGTCTCGATGCCCAGCGGGAGATCTCCGAGACGGCGTGGCAGGAGGTCCAGCAGGTCCGTGAGGTGCATCCGGTGATCGGACAGTTTGTCGATGGGCCACCATGCGTGATGCGATCCCGGAGCGGTGCCAAGCCGATCTGCCCGGAGGGGGAGCGATACTGTGGCATCCCGGTCTGGCGGAATTACGAATTCGAGAACCTGGTCGCCACCCGGGTGATGTAGCGGTCGCCAGAGTCCCACGCCGCCTCCCGGAAGGACCTGGCGGCCATTCGTCTGTCGCCACCCGACGACCGCCATCACCGGAAAAACGGATCCATCTCCCGGTAGGCCATGCCGGCGGACTGCCAGTAGGGAATCACGTAACCGCTGTAGATGACCACCGTCAGCGCGACCATTCCAATGAAGAGAACCGTCTGCACGTAGGGCAGCCACGGCCTGGGGAAAAGAGATCGAAACCCGAGCATGAGGAGAATTGCCGCCGGGACGATGGCCGGGAAGAAGTACCGCGCCTGCGTCAGCGAGAACGTAGTGCCGAACTGGAGGATCGCGTAGTACGACAGGATGCAGGTCACCCCCATGAGGACGATGCCGACGACCTGCCACCGCTCCAGATCGAACACCGACTCCGCCCGTGAGCGGAGCGATGCCGCCACTGTCGGGTCATCCTCCTGCAGGATCGGCTGCTGAACCTGCCAGAAGCGGAGGGCCCAGATGCTGAGGCCGACGGCGCCGATCATCGTCACCCACAGGAGAATACGGGCGAGATCGGAGCTCAAGGGGATCAGGCGCCAGCCAAACTGCCCCCAGGTCTCGTGCCATCTGCCCCAGACGAACCGCCGGCTGGCAAGTTGGTCCCAGATCGACGGTGGCGGGCCTTCAATGTAATTCCAGTATTGCAGGTCGCGTATTCGACCAAGCGCCGTGAAATCCCCGTAAGTTCGGTACATGTAGAGGAACCACGGCCAGACCATGAGCGCGGCGATGCCGGCCGTGAGCACACCTTTGGGCAGCCACTCCCTCCATGCACGAACTCCAAGCCCGAGGACCATGGCCAACGCGATGATGGCTCCCGAAATGGCGGAGGTGTTCTTGGCCAGCATCGCGAGCCCGAAGCAGAAGCCGATCATGAGGCAGATGCGGAGGGGGAACCGATGCCTGAGCCCCACGGTCAGCAAGTAGATCACCGCGCTGGTGAAGGCAATCGCCACGATGTCGTTGTTCAGCATCGCCGCTTCATACGAGATCTGCGGCTGGAACGCGACGAAAGCCGGCACCATCATCGCCAGAAAGCGATCGCGCGGGAACAGCGTCCGGACCGTCAGGTAGGCGAAGAGGACGGTGAGCAGGCCAAAGGGAAGCGCCGCGAGACGAAGCGCGTAGAGCTGCGCCTCCGGGGAAGCATCATCGGTAAGCCAGAAAAGCGGCGTCATGATCAGGTAATAGAGGGGGGGATGGTTGGAGGTATAGACCCATCCCGAGGGGAAGAGCCCCATTGTTGGCATGCTAATCGCATACACGGCCCGGGTCTGGCGGTCATCGCCCAGGCAGCCCGGGCTCCAGTCTTTGGTCACGAATCGACAATACGGCCACAGTTCAGCTGGTATTCGGTCATGCGTCTCGTTGTCCCCAGTGAGTTCGCGTTGCGCACGCCACTCCTCGACATCGGGGATCACCGGGAGGCGCTTGTCGTCGGCCACGAACTGAAGATAGGCATAATGGGCGACTTCATCGTGACCGGAAAAGGGCGGATGGACGAACGCAATGATGACGCCCTTGACGAGAAAGAGCATTAGCAACACGGCGAGGAATCTTTGCTCGAGCGTCGCGTCACGGACGCTGGCGGCAATGCGAGCGGCGATCGAGGGGGACGGAGAGGTCGAGCCGACTGTTGTGGCACCGATGCTGTCCGAAGGGATGACCGCATTTGATTGGCTGTCGGCTGCCATGCTCTCCACCCTCACTCCGCTGTCGCGAGCACATCGATTCGCTCATCGGGCAAACCGCATTTCCAGGGACGCGCTCGTTTCTGGAGTTGCTGTCGTTGCCCGTTTCGATGTTCCAGTCTGTTGCCTGTGTGTGGGAACGAGTCCAAAGCCGCAGTGGCGTGAATCGTCCTGACAATACTGCATGCCTGCCGGGACTGGCCAGTCCTCCACGGTCTGGATGCATACCGGTGCTGATGGAAGGCGTCAGCCGACAAGTCATCGCTGCGCTATACTTGGAAGCTTGGATCAGGGTTCGTGGCCTTGCCGACAACCAGGGACCCCCGGGGTGGCGCGAGAGGGATCAGCGACAGTCTTCAGCCGACCCCAAGACCGCATTGCAATTCGACCAATGTGGTCCATCCGCGCTTCATCCGGTCCATTCCACCCCAGACAGCGGCGACAGGCTACGGCCTAGACTGAATTTATCGCCTCCATCGATCGTCATCTTTGCTCACGTCCTTTTCATGTGATTCCCGGAGGTGCTCCTTGCACCGACCTAGCCGTATCCCTTGCTCTGGAACCGCAACGACCATCGTTCTCATGTCCGTGCTTCTGACGGCGGCATTGGCGACCCTTGCTCCCTCCCGGGAGGTGCTGGCCCAGCAAACACCCGAGGATGACAGCATCGACGTGGGCCGGGTCCGGATCGCTGTCGAGGCTAACAGCCTCATTGATGCAGCGGGGCTCGCGGAGACCTACGGGCCTGGGATTACCACCGCCTGGGACCAGTTCACCGCCCTGTTCGGCAGCGAGCCGGACCAGCCCTTTGAAATTCGCTTTCTGATCTCCCCCGATCCGGCCGCTACGGCCTTGATAGTACAGGTCGCGGACGCTGCCTGGGCCGCACCGGACGGACGTTCCGGTGTGGTCGCGGTTGAGCCGTTCCTGGCCCTCTCCCCGATCGAAGCGGACAACATCCTTAGGAATCTCCTGAGTCGGGGCTTCATGCGACAGGCGTCCGACGGGCGTCTTCACCCCGCCTTGGTCAACGGCATCGCACGTTATGTCGAACGGCCAATACCGGCAAAGCAGGCCCGGCTCGGATCGCTGGTGCAGGGTCTCGATCAGGCAGGAACGCGTCCCACGATTGGCGTGGTTCTGGGCAGGGAGACGCTGGGGCTCGATCCCGAGACCGCGACCGCTGTCCACTATTCGTTGGTCGCGTTTATAGCCGAGCGCTACGGTGTCGCGTCCCTGCAGACTTTGGTGCAGGCATTCGCGACGCAACCAGACTGGGAGCAAGCCCTACCCTCGGTACTTGGGCAGTCGATAGAGGAACTGAACGCGGCGTGGGCTGATTTCCTGCCGAGGTGGTTCGCATCCGGTTGGCGGGACAACGCGGTCAGCGCCTTCGATCTCTCCCGAGCCCAGAGCCTGTTCGAACGCGGTGCCTATGAGGCGGCGTCCGCAGAAGCGTCGCGCTCGCAGCAATTGTTCAATGCCCTCGGCGATCAGCCGATGCTGAGCCGCGTGGAAGGATTGCTCGCCCAGGGTGCGGTCGGTCTCCAGGCGGATGGAATGATGGCGGATGTCCAGGCGTCGCTCGAAGCGCACGACTATGAAAGGGCGACCGCGCTCCTGGACGAAGCGGAGCGGTTGTATGGCCAACTCCCGGAATCTCATCGGCCAGCGGACGCGATCGCGACGTATCGATCGATTGCAACTCGCGGGTTGGAAGCGGTCGCCCAGTTGAGCGGAGCCAAGGCCAACGCGGATTCATGGTTGGGCGTTCGTCAGACCCGGGCCGACGCCCTTGGCGCGGGGGAGGAGTTTGCCTACCTCGGGGATGCCGACCGGCTTGGCGACGCCAACGGCCTTGTGCGGTCTCTTGATCGTCGCCTGGAGCGGCTTGTCCTGGGATTGGCAGCCGTGTCCTTGCTGACGGCGGCGTGGTTGGGCGTGTGGGTATGGTTCCGCGCCCCCGCCAAACTGGTCTGGGGATCACGCGGCCAGATCGTTCGAACCTCGCGTTCGGCTTAGGGAGCAGGGACCGTGGCACATCGAATCGCTCCCATATCGACCTCATCCCCGTTACCCTCGTCGCCGGGCACCCGGGGACGGATTGCGACCCTTGCCAGTACGCTGGTCGAGCGCCAGCGCGCCCGTTTCAGGGCAGATCCCCGGCTGTTCCTCTGGCGGGCGGGCTGGAGTCCGATCTGGCTGGGAAGCAACGGTCCCGCTCCCGTTCCATCTCAGCGGCTCCGTGCCATTCAGCCGCGACCCTCTGCAGGTGGGACCGGTGCCGACGCTTTCATCGACGCGCATCTGAACGGCCTTGCCTCTCGGCTCTGGCTCTCGCTGCTGGCCGGTTCAATCATCCGCGGCCTCTGGCTCGGTTTGCTGGTCGTCACCGGATGGGTCCTGCTGGCATTGACCGGACTTGCCGGGCTGCCTCCGTTGATCGCGATTGCGGTCCTGGTCTGCGTTGGGTTGGGTGCGGGTGTGGCCTACGGGATGCTGCACCGGATCGCGCCTTCGGCCGTCGCGGTGATGCTCGATCGGACGTTCGGGCTCCATGAACGCCTGACTACCGCCAATGACCGGCGGACGACGATGCCCCCTGACGGGGCGGTGGTGCCACGGCTTCAACTTGCGGATGCTGCGAACACGCTTGGCGAAGTGATAACCGAGCTTCCCCGCTCGGTCTACCTTCCCGTCCGCGAGGTGATCGCGCTGCTGGTGGTTACCATGGCCCTGCTGACGGGACTGTTCGCGTACGTGCCGGACCGATCGTTGCCGGCCGTTTCCGACGCGCCGGTTCCGCGTTTCGTTCCGGCAAGTGAACGCCTGGCCAATCCCCAGGTTGCGGACAATCCCCTTGCGACCACACCGGAACAGCCGGCACCCTCGGCCTCCGACCTGCAGCAACAAGCCCAGGCGGCGCTGCAGGCCCGCGAGGATTTGGGCGTGCTCGGGGAAGCGTTGGAGGATCACCCAATCACGAAGGCGGCGTCCGATGCTATCGGGGCCGGGGATTATGCCGCCGCGTCGGACATGATCCGGACGGCGGCGTCCGAAGCGCCGAACGCGTCCCAGGAGGCGCGCGATGCGCTGGCGGAGGATCTGGAGACGGCGGCGGATCGTATTGCATCGACCAATCCCGAACTCGCGGAATCGAGTCAGCAAGCGGCCGAGGGGCTGCGCGAGGGCGGTCCCGAGGCAGCTCAAGGGCTGGAAGGGCTCGCGGACAACGTCGATCAGGTGGCCGGAGTCGTGGCCCCCGAGCAGGCTGCCGCTCGGGCCCCTGAGCAATCGATGGCTGAAGGACAAGGCGATCCGGGTCAGGCTCAACCCGGGCCTGTCGGCGAGGCGGGGCAATCGGGCGGCGAGTCGTCGCAAGGTGCAGATACGAGCGAAGGTTCCTCCGCTTCCTCCGATCCATCCCGCCAGGAAGCTGGGGAAACGGGTGACCCGGGAGAAGGCGTCGCCGCGGAGCCCGGAGTTGCGCAGGAGCCGCAGGAGCCCGGAACCGGTGGCAACGAGCCGGGAGAGATGAGCGGCGCGGCCGGCTCCAATCAGGCACAGTCGGGCGCTGGCGGTGCGCCTGATCCTGAAGCCGCCGCAGGGGCTCCCGGGTCGGACCAGACCGGTCAACAGCCTGCCGGGGACGGGGGGGGCTCGCGGAGCGATTCCAGCTCCGACGCGGAAGCACAGGGCCTGAGCGGAGCGCCCGACGACGAGAACGCGGCGTCACAGGGGTCAGGCGCCGGCACGGGCCAAACCGACGCGAATGATCAACCGCAGGGCGATCAGCAGGCCGGCGATCCAGCGGCTCCGGGTGAGGGTGAAGCCGTCGATCCGCCGCCTGTCGGGGAGGTCGGGAACCCGTCTCCAGGAAACGGTGGCGGCGAAGGATCAGTTGGTGCCGTTGGGGAAGGCGGTGGAACCAACGACTTGTCGCTGCAGGGCACCAGCGATGAAGGTGTCCGCACCGGTGGGTCGTCCGGGTCGTCGAGCGTCGGCTCCGGCTCAGGGTCAGGCGCGGCCAGCGGAAGCCAGGTCCAGCAGCAGGTCGGCGTTGCCGGACCGGATGCGAATCGCATTCCCGAGGGGATGCAGGATGTCGTGCAAGATTACTTCACCGACCCGGGCAGCGCGCCATGATCGGTCGACTGCGCTCACGGACGTCGCCCTCGGGCGTTGTTCCCCGGGAACGGCGAGCCGACCAGGTCGGTAGCGTCGACAAGCGTGAACCGCTCTTTACGGAAGCGATGCTGATGCGGTTCAGGCATCTGGTGCTCCGGGCGAGACAGCCTCCGGTGTCAGGATTGTCTGGGGAGCACCGTTCTCGCCGCAAGGGGCTCTCACCGGAGTTCGCGGATTTCAAGGCCTATGTCCCGGGAGACGATTACCGTCGTATCGACTGGAGCGCCTACGCCCGGCTGGACGATCTTGTCATCCGGGAAAGTGAGACGACCACCGAGTTCGATGTTCACGTGCTGGTCGATCTCAGCCGGTCGATGGACTGGGCAAGCTCTGGCGAATTGCCGACCAAGCTCCGGCACAGTCTCCGGCTGGCCGGTGCTATCGGGTACATCGCGCTCTGGCATTTCGACCGCATGTCGCTGACACCGGTGGCGTCCACCGCGGCACTGCGGTTTGGACCGGTCCAGGGACGACGCAGTGTATTGCCCATGCTGCGATACCTGGAGCGATTGTCCCCCGGTCCGGAGGCCGACCTGGTGAGCACGATCAACCGCTATGTTTTCGTCCGGAAGCGGCCCGGCTCGCTGTTCGTCATCTCCGACTTCCTCTCGGACGATACGGGAGGGCTGGAGACAGCGGCGCATGGGGCGGCCGCCCGTGGCTGGGACACGGTGTTCGTCCACGTCCAGGACCCTGCCGAGCACAATCCGGCCATCCTCCTACCCGAGTCGGAAACCAGCAATGTCGCGGATGTGGAGGGCGGCGGCCGGATGTTGCTTCGGGCGGATGCCGCGCACCTTCAGCACTATCGCGACGAGCGCGCGATCTGGCTGGATCATCTGCAACGGCTGGGCGGTGGTTTGCGGACGTCCTATGTCCCCGTATCCACCGCTGATCCCGTCGAGCAGATCATGGCCGGACTGATGGTCGACTTTGGACTGGTGACGCGATGAGCGGTGACTTCGCGCTTCTTGCTCCGCTTGGTTTGCTCGGGTTGCTCGCCTCGGTGGCGATCGTCATCCTGCACATGCGCCGCCGAACACCGCCAGCGGTCACGCTGCCTTCGCTGCGTTTCTGGCGACCCGCCGAGGAGGATCAGGCGGACCGGAATCGCCTTCGGCGCCCCCCGGTTACTCTCCCGCTCATCCTGCAGGTGCTCGCCGCGGCCGTGATCGCACTTGGACTAGCTCGGCCCGTGGTCGGTGGCCTGCTGGGGGAGTTCGGGCAGCGAACCGAGCCACAGCATCTGATCATGGTGCTGGATGGCTCGACCAGCATGAACGCCGCTGCCCCGGAGGCCGGGAGCCGGACTCGCTGGGATCTCGCCCGGCAGGAGGCAATGGAGGCACTCCGGGATTGGCAGGAAGGGGATGTTACCACCCTGGTGATCGCGGCGGGCCGGCTCGACACCTTCTCGGCATCGACGCGACCGCAGGTTGACGCCGCGCTCGATCGTCTGGCGATCATGGACGTCCCCGGTGGGCAAATGGACCTTAATGCCGCGCTCGAGCTGACGCGCAGCCTGCTCCTGCCGGACCGGTCCAACCGGATTACGC
>DASYVY010000610.1:0-7234 GCA_035936535.1 Thermomicrobiales bacterium
GTCCAGGAGCCAACGATTCATCATGTGGCGTTCGTGAACGCGTGGAGGGAGGGCTGTGCGGGGCTCGATCTCGGGCGAAGATGGACGCCCTCAATATCGAGCAGGGCCTCCTTGATGTGCGGTCCGCCGGTGTACCACCCCATCGCGCCATTGGCGAGCACGACCCGGTGGCAGGGGATTACGACCGGAACCGGATTTCGACCCAGGGCATTGCCGACCGCCCGGGAGGCACCTGGCTTGTTGATCATCGTCGCGATTTCCCCGTAGGTCGTGACCTTGCCGTACGGGATGTACGACGTCGCGTTGAGCACCGACCGCGTGAAGTCGGTGACGCCGGTGAGATCGACGCCGAAGTCGAAGGTTTTGCGGTCGCCAGCGAAATACGTTGCCAGCTCATCGACAACCGGTGAGACCGACTGCTGGCGTTCCTGAACGATGAATCCGCGCTGCTCGAGCTGCCGCAGGGTGTCGTACGTCTCGGTGTGGGCAAGGTAGGACACCTCGCATACGCCCTTCTCGGTGACCGCGATCAGAACGGGCCCGACCGGCGTCTCCATGAAGCCGTATCGGGCCTCAGGAATGCCCAAGGCGAGGGAGGTGGCGGGTCTGCGTTGCGGCATCTCCGTACGCACGATCGTATCGCAGCATTCCAGGGTGTTCTCGATCCGCTCGTACTCCTGGAGCCGGTCCCGGCAGTACCTGCAGGTGGCGGTGTGGTCATGCACCCAGTCGACATCCAGATTGGAGAGATCGCCGATCACGAGTGCGGGCATGGCATCCTCCGCCACGTCGCACGGATCGACTCCGGGCTGCGATGCCTGGCTTTCGAGAACGGATCGCGCGGACGATTTGGGCTGGGGATGCAGGATGGAGAGGGGATCGTTCATGCGGATGTCTGTTCCTGATGTCGTGGAAACGTTTCCAATTTCGTTCAAGTGGTGATAACCGTTGTGGCCAAACAGATGATGCGCTGGCCCCGGATGGTTGTTGTCAGGCACGATTCAGGCCTCCATCCGATGAGCGAACCGCGCGCGCACCTTGCGGAGCGCTTCGTGGACATTCGCGCGAGCGGCTTCTTCCGAGCTCTGCAGCGTCAGCGCGATGTTGGCGTAGTCGAGTCCGTGATACTTGCGGAGCACCAGGGCCACGCGCTGCTTTGGCGGCAATGCCGCGACGAACGCTTCGACCTCGTGAAGCAGGTCCCTCGCATCGAGCCTCCGTGCCTGGTCCACTCCAGGCGCCGGCAGCGTCTGCTCCATGACCTCGCTCATCGGGTTGTCGCGCCCGTGTTTGCGACGATCGCTGATAAACGTGTTCGAGGCAATGCGATAGAGCCATGCCCGGTGATTCGCATCTCGCGGCAACTTCCGGTAGGCGCGGAAGGCCTTGAGCAGGGTCTCCTGATACAGGTCGTCGGCATCCGTCGGATTGCCAGTGAGACGCCAGCTGAAGCGATATATCTCGTCCCCCCAGCGATCGATCAGGTCGCTGAAGAGCGGCGCCGTCTCGCCTTCGGGGTCGCGATTGGTCTCGCCACTGGCGGGGCTGCGTGCCGGGGAGGATGCATTGTAGGCCGGCAGGAGCGCCGTTGCATCGGTCATGCCGTGGGTACCCTCTCGTTAAGGACCGAACGGCAGCGTTCACAGCTCCAAGGCACGACCCTCCGCAGGCGTAGCCCGAGCCCGTACACCGCCATTTCAGCACATATAACGTAGCAGGCGTGTCGACGTGAGATTCCGCGGTCAGCGGGACAGTGCCGATTGCCGTCGGCACCGGCTTGCGGTATGGCGGATCTCTGCCTATCGTGACCCTGGATGATCGATCCGGCGTTTTCTTCGACGAGGAGCTGTCCCGCCCATGCCCGATCCCTCGACACCCGTCCGCACCATGTGCGAGTGGTCCTTCACCACGAGCCACGCCTATGCCGAGCCATTCACCGACGTCCGGGTGACGGCCACGCTCACCAGCCCGTCCGGCGCCGCGTCGGTGATCGAGGCGTTCCATGATGGCGACTCGACCTGGCGGGTGCGTTTCAATCCCAGCGTACCCGGGCGGTGGACCCTGTCGCTCGATTCCGTCCCCCCCAATCCGGATTTCGACCTGAACGAGCAATTCGAGGTCGAGCCGGCGGAGGCCCGCGGCTTCTGGCGCTCGACCCCCGGAGAGGCGTGGGGCTTCAGCCTTGAGTCCGGTGAACCGCTCTTCGTCCTCGGCGACACCGTGTACCACCTGTTCGGAATGGCACATAACAGCGAAGCGGGTGCGGCCGAGGTGCGTGCCTTCATGGAGCGGCGAGCGGAGCAGGGGTTCAATCTTCTCCGGATCCGGCTGCCCGTCAGCTATTTCCACCCACCGGATGGGTACAACACCTGGCAAACGCGCCGGCTCTGGCCGTGGGGCGGCAGTGAGCAATTACCGCGCTTCGATCAGTTCAACCTGGCGTATTTCCGGACTGTCGATACGGTCATGCACTGGGCAGAAGAGCTGGGCATCGGGGTCGAGATGATCATGGAGGCCTGGGGCAACGAGTTCCCCTTCAACAGCCGCCACATCTTCGTGGCGGAGTGGGAAGAGCTATGGCTCCGCTATCTCGTCGCCCGCTTCGACGCGTTCGGCTCCGTCGCGTTCTGGACGCTGCACAACGAGTACGAGTATTACCCGAACGGCGACTGGAACTACTCCTCGAACCATGCATGCGATCGATGGGCGATCAGGATCGCGCACCTGATGCGGCGGATCGCGCCGCACGGGCATATCATCGCGATCCACAATGGGCCCCGCATGCCGCCGTTCGCCGAGCGTTTCCGCAGTGACCCGCAGGTGATCGACACCGTCATGTTCCAGGACTGGGGCGACCGCGGAGAAGCGGAAGGCTGGCTGGCAACCGGGATCGAGGAGCAGATCGGGCAGAGCCTCGACGGCTGGCCGGGGTCAGCCATCCTGTCCGAGTACGGGTACGAGTTCAATCCGGACCTGCCGCGGATGATGCTCAGCCATGAGCACTGCGGTCCGGAGCACACCCGGCGTGGCGCCTGGCGTGGCGCGATGAGCGGCCTGGGCATCATCCACGGCTTTGCAAACTCCTGGGGGCCGTTCCAGGTTCTCGACCAGGATCAGCGGGGCCTGGAGTACCTGCTCCACTTGCGGGCGTTCTTCACCGATGTCGTGCCGTTCGAGCGCCTGCGCCCGGTGGCCGGTTTGGCGCATGGAAACGATTCGCGGCGGGGATATCAGCCGATAGCACTGGCGACACCTGAACGGGACATTGTCGTGGTCTACCTTCCAACGGGCGGGGATGTCACGATGGAGATAGACGAGATCGATCTGGAAGGCTTTGAGGGCCAGTGGTTCGACCCCCGTACTGGAGACCTCATCGACCCCGGCGTGCGTACCGGAACGGCGTTCATGCCGCCGGAGCGTCCGCAAGGCGAGCACCCTGATGACTGGGTGCTGGTACTACGGAAAGGGCGGGATAGCTAACGGCCGACACTCGGTCGGGAGCCAAGCGGTACGCAGCGGAAGCGACCGTCGCTTATCCACGCGCTCGGCGGTGGGCGTCGACGTAGCTCCGCAGCACTGCGTTTATTCGCGGCTGGTAGCCTGGTCCCTGCGATTTGAACCAGTCGATGAGGTCCTCATCGATCTCCACCATCGGCCGCTGCGTGAACGGCGGAGGCAGGCCGGGCTGGGCCCGGCTGAAATCGAAGGTGCCTTCGTCCTCGAAGTCGACCGACGCCTCGATCTCCTCATAGGTGAGATTCCGGACGCGCTCCCAGTCCGTTTCCGTCTCGCCGCGACGGCGCATCTCCTCAAGCTCGTCAGCTGTATAGCTCACGATATGCTCGCTCTTCTGCATCGCGGGCCCTCCGTGCTCAGTACCGGGCAACCTGCATTGCCTACGTTCCGATGCGACGTTTGTATCTGTTGGGGCGACCTCAGCAGCTGCATCGTGTGGTCGACCGGATTGGCCGGCCCCCTGTGGCAGGGGCAACAGGCAAACAGGCCACCGCGGGACGGCACGGGGCCGTCCCCTACGGATCGGGTGATTCCGCGAGTACCCAGGTATTCTCCAGAGAACCCGAGTGCGGGAGGCGGTCAGGCGCCGGTTTCCCGGAGATCGGGATCAGACTTGGCGGGGCGTTCACCCTCGCGTCGCTCCCAGCCCGGTGCGAACAGTGGCAGGAAGTTGGACGCCTGGTACGGATGCTTCTCGAGTTCCGACCAGTTCAGGTCCAGTCCGAGCCCCGGGCGGTCCGGGATCTGCAAGCGCCCGTCGATCACCTCGACGTGGTGGGAGAGCAGGTCCTGTTCCCACGAGACGTTGAACTCGTCGAACAGCTCCTGGGTGAGCAGGTTGGGGCACGATGCGCTGATCTGGATGCAGGTTGCCGTGGAGACCGGCCCCTGGGCGTTGTGCGGTGCCACGACCGCGTAGTAGGCATCGGCCATGGCGCAGACCTGCCGGGTCCGCCAGATGCCGCCCATGGAGCCCGGTTCCGGCTGGATGATGTGGACCGCGTTATGTGACAGCAGCTCCGCATGCTGGTGGACGCTGGAATAGCTCTCGCCGGTGGCAACGGGAACGGCGATCTTGCGGGCGACCTCCACCGTGGAGTCGATGTTCTGGTGGGCGGTTGGCTCCTCGAACCAGGTCGGCTCGAATTCGGCGATGCGCTCGCCGATCCAGACCGCTTCGGCGACGCTGAACCTGCTGTGCCCCTCGATCATGATCTGCACGTCGGGGCCAACGGTCTCCCGGACGGCGCGCACGATGTCGATCGAGAGGTGGCGGTTGGGAAGGTCCATGGTCCGCCACGCCGCGCCGAAGGGGTCGAACTTGAGCGCCTTGTACCCCCGGTCGATGACCGCCTGCGCCCGCTCCGAGAATGATTCCGGCGTGCGTGGGCCGGCGTACCACCCATTTGCGTAGGTCGGCAAAGATTCGTGGTATCGACCTCCGATCAGATCGTAGATCGGATGATCGGTGGCCTTGCCGATGATGTCCCAGCAGGCGATCTCGATGGCGGCGACCGCGTTCATGTGGACCTGGCCGCCCTCGGTGTACAGGTCGCGGGACATCCGCTGGAGGATCGTCTCGATCTGGAACGGGTCGAACCCTTCATAGCGGCTCGCGAGCTCGTGGACCGCCGCTTCGGTGGTCTTCGCGAACCCGTTGATCGTGCCTTCGCCGATGCCGTAGAGGCCATCCTGGTCCGTATCGAGCCGGACGAACAGCCAGTTCTTCCAAGGGTTGCCGACGATCCATGTCGTTGCCTTCGTGATCTTCACCAAGAGATGCTCCTGTTCCGGCGCCGGACGCCCTGTCGACGCGAAGAGCCTGAGGGCTCGCCAATGTTGACGATTGTCCACGGATTGGATGGTTGCGGGAGGGGAAACGAGCCGAATTCACGAGAACAGACACCGTCGCGCTCGCGTCTCACTCAGGCGATGACCTGGGCTGCCAGCGTTCCGATCGCCCCCATCACCTCCTGGGCGGGATACGGCTCGGCATAGCCTTCCGTCAGGACGGCGAGGGCAATCGTCCCGCCCGGTCCGGTCAGCAGACCGCAGTCGTGGACGATCTCGCTCTGCCAGCCGGTTTTCCCGGCGTAGTCGATCCCTTCCGGAAGGTGGCGGGGAATGCCCTCCCGGTATTGCTGGTCACCAAGCAGCGACCGCATCCAGGCGCAATGTTCGTGCGAGGCCGCGCGATCAGTCGCGATCGCCGTCATGATCGCGGTCAGATCAACAGCCGATACGTTGTTGGATGGGTCCTGGGCCCGCCGCTTCGTGCTCATGAAATGACGGTGAAGGGCTGTCTCAGCCAGTCCCAGATCACGCCCCACCGCTGCGATGGCGGGCAGGCCGACGGCATCGATCAGGACATTGGAAGCGGTGTTGTCCGAGATCGCAATCATCAGCCAGGCGTGGTCCGCGATCGTAGGGGACAAGTCCTGTGACAGCCAGTTCAGCACTCCGCTGCCGCCGACCCGCGTGTGCGGATCGGGAACGATCCGGGTCGAGAGGTCCAGCATACCGCTGTCGAGTGCTCTGGCGAGCGCGCTCAGGATCAGGATCTTGATGGTGCTTGCCGCCCTGAACGGCCGGTGGCCCAGGTATTCCTTCCGCTCGTCCCGCTCCAGGTGGTGGAGACTGACGGCGACCGTGATGCCGTCGGGCACGGCATCGATCTCGGCGACGATGCGCCGCCATGAATCGCTCATCGCATCCTGATCCTGACCGTGATCGTGATCGCGGATCGTGCTGACCGGCACAAGTTCCTCCTGCGGAAAACGCAAGGGCATACACACCTTTCACACCATCGATAGCGACACGAGAAGGCATGACCGTAGAGAGGGATGGAGGACATTATGCTACACTTCCGCCGTCTCGAGGATGACCACACATCCTGTTCATCCTGCATTGGCCCTCGGTATTGCTCTATCCTCTGAAAGACGGTAGCGGAGATTTGGCATACCCCCGTTGGGTAGGGTTCAAAGCCGATTGACGGCGCCTGACACCTGACATCGTGATCCCTGTCCGTCCACGCTACAGTTGACCAAACCCTGCATCGCAGCTACTGCCGGCCTGGCGCTCTCTTATGGCGCGTTGCGGCGAGGGCTACGGCCGTGTTCCGACCGCTTTCAACGCTGTTTGGTTTTTTCAGCCGGGATCTGGGGATCGACCTCGGGACGGCGAACACCCTCGTGTACGTCCGCGGCAAGGGCATCGTCATCTCCGAGCCATCGGTGGTCGCGATCGACACCAAGACCAAGCGCGCGCTCTGGGTTGGCATGGAAGCCAAGGCGATGATCGGAAAGACCCCCGATTCGATCGTCGCGGTGCGACCGCTCAAGGATGGCGTGATCGCCGATTTCGACACCGTCGAGATGATGCTCCATCACTTTATCCGGAAGGTGCATCTCCAGCGCCTGATGGCACCGCATCCACGGGTCGTGATCGGGATCCCGAGCGGCGTCACCGAGGTCGAGAAGCGGGCCGCCAAGGATGCCGCGCTGTCCGCTGGCGCTCGCGAGGCATATACGATCGAGGAGCCGATGGCGGCTGCGATTGGCGCCGGTCTCCCGATCAACGAACCGATCGGCAGCATGATCGTCGACATCGGGGGCGGCACGACTGAAGTCGCCGTGATCTCACTTGGCGGGATCGTCGTCAATCATTCGATCCGGGTCGCCGGGGACGAGATCGACGATGCCTTGATCCAGTATGCCCG
>DASYVY010000611.1:0-3281 GCA_035936535.1 Thermomicrobiales bacterium
CACCGAGATCGACCGAGGTCGCGGTCGGAACCGGCGTGTAGGTCGGTGTTGGCGCCGGGGTTTCGGTTGCGTTCGATTCACCGGCCACCGGTGACTGCTGGACGGCGGCGAGACGCAGGTCGTCATCGGGGCCGGACTGACCGGCCACGAGGATCGTGGAGGCCGCGATCACGGCCAGGAGCAGGATGGATGCAAAGACCCACGGCCACCGGGGCGCACGATAAGGGGCGGCATAGGGAGAGTGGTAATCGGGGCGGTATGCCACGCAAGGCGTCCTTCTTCAAGATACAAGGGGGAGGATGACTGCCAGCGGCTCGGAACTGTGGCAGAGGTACGTACATGCTAGCATGCGAGGCACTGTTTCTTCAGCCCGAAGATATATACGCATGGGAGAGGGGAGCGGTTTCGTTTTTCGCACCCGGTAGGAAGTTGCACCTTCGGCGCTTCTGGTCGACATCACGGCCAGGAACGGCACATGCTCACGCCATCACGTCCCTGTACGGAGGAATAGCATTCCCACCTTGTCGCGGATCGTATTTCCCGCAGACTGTTCGCTGCGTCCAGCACGCAAAAGACCAGGCAGGGGATGTGCATCCCCTGCCTGGTCTCGGTGCTCCCCGAACACGAGGTCCGGGAGGTCTGGAGTATTAGGCCTGTGCCGGAACCGCCTCGATGTCGAGGGTGATCTTGACATCCTCGCTGACCAGCATGCCGCCAGCCTCGAGCGCGGCGTTCCAGTTGATGTTGAAGTCGCGGCGGTTGATCTTCGTCTTCGCCGTGTAGCCGATCACTTCCATGCCGAACGGGGACATGCCACGACCGTTGAACTCAGCGTCAAGAACCACTTCCCGGGTGGCACCGTTCATCGTCAGGTCACCGGTGATCTTCAGGTCGTCACCATCCGCCTCAATCCTGGTGGAGACGAATGTCATCGTCGGGTTCTGCTCGATGCCGAAGAAGTCGGCGCTACGAAGATGCTCGTCGCGCTTCTCGTCGCGGGTGTTGACCGAGCGGGGGTTGATGTCGACGGTGACGGTCGAATTCTCGATGTTCTGCTCGTCGAGGACGATCTGGCCACTGAACTCGGTGAAGCTGCCCTTGACCGTCGAGAACATCATGTGCTTGACGGCAAACTCGACGCTGGAGTGTGAAGTATCGATCACCCAGGTGCTGGTTCTGGTCATGGTATCGGTCATGGAAGCGTTCTCCTGTAGATATGGTCCCGGTGATAGTCCGGTGGAACCGGGGGTGACATCCGCGGGCCTTCCGCGGTGCATCCCCGTTACGTTGTGTTAGCTACTATATAACAGGAAGCGAAGGAAGTCAATACTGGAGCCCATCGTTTAGTACCAAACCCTTTTCCGGCGACTTTTCGGGCTCAGGACGTCAATGTACGCGGGGCAGAACGCCTCCAGGATGCCTGACGGGAACCAGAAGAGATGATGGAGATCTCTCCTTTATTGGGTGATGGCCGCACTTGAGCCAGGGCTTATTGGGCGTTCCCGAAGCGCTCCTGATGAACGATCTCGTCGAGCGGCTTGCGGCCTCCCTGAACGCCGCGCACGCCTGATGATCCCTCGTCGGGATAGCCGAAGCCGACGACCGATCGCACGATGTGCGGCGCGGGAACGCCCAGCAGCTCGTTGACCGCGCCCTCGGCATACCACGCCGTACCGGAGCCGAGCCCGTGCGCTTTCGCCGCCAGCATCATGCGCTCCTCGACGCGTCCTTCATCGAACCATTCCGTGCGCGGGTTGGTCCCGTCCAGCACCACCGCGATCGCCATCGGTGCATCGGCGACGAAGGCGGTGTAGTTGCCGAGCTCGCTCAGCTTCTGCAGCGTCTCGGGATTGCGGATGACGATGAAGTTCCACGGCTGGACATTCTTGGCACTCCCGGTCCACCGGGCTACCTCAAGGATGTCCCGTTCCACCTCAGCCGGCACTGCATCCGGCCGGAACCGTCGTACCTGTCGCAGGTCGCGCAGGAACCGGGTGATGGTGGAGGCATCGATCTGCTTCGTAGTC
Source organism: Thermomicrobiales bacterium (assembly GCA_035936535.1). Classification (GTDB taxonomy): domain Bacteria; phylum Chloroflexota; class Chloroflexia; order Thermomicrobiales; family UBA6265; genus CADCWJ01. The sequence goes on from DASYVY010000611.1 coordinate 2,028, forward strand.
GTGTCGCTCATCATGCTGCCCGTGTTCTAGGACACCGGAGATGCCTCCGGTGTCGCGCTGTCATCTGGCGGGAAGAGATCGTTTCGGAAGGCTTCCTGCGGGTCCACGCCTTTGGCGAGGAATCCCTGGTCCACCGCCCAGGAAGCGTAGCTCTCCCACCGTTCGGTAGTTTGCGTGCCAAAGGCCACGTTGCCGTTGTCGGTCCAGAGAGGCATGAGTAGCTCGAGTCCCTCGCGCTCGACTTCCTCATCGAGATCCGGGCTTGCCGCCAGCAACAGCTGCAGGGCCTCCTCGGGCGCGCGCATCGCGGCGTTGTATCCCTTGCGCAGGGCGCCGAGCATGGAGCGGACAACTTCCTCCTGTTCGGCGATCGTTTGCTCGCCAGTGACCAGCACAAGCTCGTAGTAATCCGGCACGCCATATTCCTCGATGCGGAAGTAGCGCACCGGGTGGCCCTCCTGCTCGGCGAGGATCGTCTCGTGGGTCCAGTAGACGCCGATCACAGCGTCCGCGCGTCCGGAGAGCACGGCAGGCATGAGGTCGTAGCCGACGTTGACGACCTCGACATCGTCGATAGATAGGCCCACGCTCTGGAGAATCGTCTCGATATAGGCCTCATCGCTGGGAAGACCGGCCATCGCGATGGTCTTGCCCTCCAGATCGGCGGGCGACTCGATGCCGGATTCCTCCAGCACCATCAGGGAGTTGAGTGGATGCTGGACCAGGGCCGCGACTGAGACAACCGGAACTCCCTGGGCCCGGGCCTGGAGCACATCATTCTGGTAGGAGATGCCGAACGTATCACGGCCGGCACCGACAGTCTGCAGCACGGTGGTTGGATCCGCCGGGGTGAAGACCTCGACATCGAGACCGACCTCCCTGAAGTAGCCCCGGTCGAGCGCCATGTAGATGCCGGCGTGGTTGGCGTTCGGGTACCAGTCCAGGGCGAGGGTGACTTCTGTGAGGTCCTGGGCGCTGCTGGCTTTGGGCAGCGACAGTGCCGCGGCGCCTGTCACGGCGAGGGCCCCTCCGGCGGCAGTTTGAACCAGCTGGCGCCGGCTGATGCCCTGGGCAGCGAGTGCATGATAGGTATGGTGAGACATGGTGTGGGTAAAACCTCCGATTCCTGCGCGGGCATTATCCCGATTCAGGTTCAACGGTCGGCGACGTCCGTGGTCGCCCTCTCAGCCCGGCCTTCCCGAGCTCCCGTCCGATACGCGGGTTGTGGCCAAAGCCTAGCACGATCAGCGCCAG
>DASYVY010000612.1:0-5398 GCA_035936535.1 Thermomicrobiales bacterium
CGAACAACCATCAGCGAGACAGATATCCTGACCGCGCTGTCCGGCGATGCGGGATTGTTGGGGCAGCGTGCCGGGAGCGACTCCCCGGTTGCGGGAGGTACCTCGTCGATGCTTCACCAACCGGTCGGCCAAGGCATCGCACGCTACGGACAGGCACGAACGCGCAAACGAGTCGCCTGATCCGAATGATTATCGGAGAGCGCAGGAATGAGCAACGCGGTCTGGCCCATTCGCCAGACCGCGTTTCCTTGCCGGTCCCGGTACGTGATACGGATCCTGGATAACAGCTGGGCGATCCCTGTGAAGCCCACGGGCGGACACACGGATCGCCGCCGTGGATCGGGAAGGCGATACTGATCGATCATGGGCCGCCCCTACATACCCGAGAAGGTGAGCGTTCGCCAGGAATTCATGGGAGGTAGACCAGCGAGGCGCTCTCAGGACGCTTCGGTGGGTTGGACTTTTCTTGGCCGGCCGCGACGCCTCGGCGCACCCTCCGGTTTGGCGAGTGCAGCTTCCTCGGCCCGACCGTTCGCCGCGCCAGCGGCATTGCGCCGGCGGCGGCGAGTCAGGCGGGTGCGCTGGCTGACACTGCCCTCGGGCGGCACGATTGCAGCTCCCAGGATGGGTGTCGACAACACGACGCTCGTCGAACAGCTTGCACCGGCATCGGCAAGCTCGTCCACCAGGCGCTCCAGCTCATCGGTGGACGCCACATGCACCTTGACCATGAAGGCATGATCGCCCGTTATCCGGTGGCACTCCTGAACCGCTGGCTCCGATCGCAAACGGTTCAGGAACGGCTCGGTATGGCGCCGATCGACATTGACCGAGATCAACGCCGTGAGCGTCCGTCCGATTGCCGCCGGATCGATGACCGCGCGATACCCGGTCAACACGCCGCGTTCTTCAAGCCGCCGGACGCGCTCGATCATCGCCGGGCTGGACAGCCCGACACGTTCGGCCAGCGCTTTCATCGTCAATCGACCATTGTCCTGCAGTTCGGAAAGGATGCGCTCATCAAGCGTATCGATAGTGGACACGGGTGCTCCTCTTTCGTGTGATCGATCATGTATGACTGCGCCGACTTCGGCCGGTGGCGCCCACTCCGTTTCGTGACGCGCTTCAATCGCCCAACGGGGGATCGTTGCGTTGTCCTGCGAGACGTGCCGAGCATGACCTTCCACGCATTATGCAACCTGCTGATTTCGCGTTTTTCAACAGTGGTCGTGCATGGCAAGCGCGCGACATCGTAGCCAATTCCCGTCGGAGTTTACAATTCTCTCATGTATACCGCAAGGCACCGGCACATCAATGGCGGAATATCCCTTCAGGCTTGCCTTTTCCAACCGCTAGGAATCCCGTAGCGAGCGCGCTGATGAGAGCCCGGCCGTTGAAGCCGGGGAATGCCCGAAGCCAGCCCTGCTGCCAGCGGTCCGGTCTCCGCTCTGCTATCCGGGCACGTCGCGGGTGCCTCCCGCCGGGCCTCGGGGCAGGGGGACATCTCGTCTCACCGAACCCGGCTACCGGAGGCCCCGGGCCACCGGACAGTCCCATGTCGACGCTGGGGCGCCCTGGTCAGCGGGTCGCGACAGCGCGGCCGACCGCGGAGGTATGCGCGGCGAGCTCGATCGTGTCGTCCAGCGATGTCAGGTCACCTGATCCATAGCGCCGTTCCAGTCCTGCCGCGACCAGCCAGTCGGTCAGCGCGGGGTTCTTGGGCAGCAACGCTCCGTGCAGGTAGCACCCGATGGCATGCTTGTAGATGGCCCCTTCCGTGCCGTCGCGGCCATTGTTGCCCCGGCCGACCTGCACCCGTCCCATCGGCTCGGCCCGCTCCCCGAGGAACGTGAGCCCGCTGTGATTCTCGAATCCCACCAGCGTGCCCCATCGGGACTCGATCACGACATTCCCGATAAAGCGCTCAGGCCCGGCGACGGATTCGACATCGAACAGCCCGATTCCCGGAAGTGGATTGCCATCGTGCGGGCGGTACTCGTGTCCAAGCAGCTGATACCCTCCACAAATGGAGAGCAGCGCCGCGCCGGATTCGACGGCCAGCCTGAGCTGCTCGCCTTTCTCCCCTTGCAGGTCTCGCGAGACCGCTACCTGCTCCTGGTCCTGCCCACCGCCGAAGAAGAACACGTCAACATCCCCCGGGATCGGATCGCCGAGGCCTATTTCCATGATCTCCGGCGTGACCCCGCGCCAGCGCGCGCGCTGGGCCAGGGCGAGCACGTTCCCGCGATCGCCGTAAATGTTCATCTTCGTGCCATAGAGCCAGGCGATCGTGAGCTTCGGTGTCTCGGTCGTGGTCATGGATCACTCTCCGGGCCGTGCGGTTCGCATCACTGTTGCCAGAACGACTCGACTGCGCCGCGGTCGGCGAGCAGCTTCCGGATCTCCAGCATCGCGGTGTAGGTCGGAAGGATGTAGCCGGACCCACCGGGCGGCACGGACTCGACAAACGCATCCAGTCCCGCGTCCAGCTTGACCGGCAGGCTGGTCATCCTTGCCGGATCGACGCCAGCATACTTGAGCCTGTTGGCCATGTCCGGTCCGCGCAGGCCAGTCGTGCTCAGCCGACCGTCGCCGTCGGCCAGGAGCTCGAAGTCGACATCCCAGAGCCAGGAAACATCGCGTCCATCAGCATAGAGATCGTTGATCGCGATCAGTGTGGGGACGGTCAGCCCGCCGGTTTCCGCCGTCAGCATCCGGAGCACCTCGTTGAAGCCAACCGGGTTCTTGACCAGCGCCAACGTCAGTTGTCGATCGCGCCAGGTTACTCGCTCGATGCGGCCGAACGCGGACCGGAACGCCGCGAGCGCACCGCGAATCGTCCCGGTGTCGATTCCGACAGCCGTGGAGACCGCCACCGCGGCGAGGGTGTTGTAGGCATTGTAGAGGCCGGGCACGCCGATCTCGTAGCGCTCGGTCCGCTGGGTCCCGGTATCAGTGATCCGGATCGCCAGTGAATCGACGCCGTGGAGGTCGGTGTCGTGGCCGGAGAAGGTGAGGGAGGGCCGGGCGCTTCCGCACGACGGACAGTACCAATCGCCCAGGTGGGAAACGTAGAGTGCGTGATAGGCGAGATCGGCGCCACAGATCCGGCAGGTCGCCGCATCCGCCGCATGCGGAAGTGCATCGAGGCGATACCGGCCCTCATCCAGTCCAAACGTGATCCGGGGCGAAGTTAGATCACTGCTGACCGTCACCAGTGCCGGATCGTCGGCGTTGACGACGATGGTCGTCGATGCGTCGAGTTCGAGGAGCGATGCCCGCCACTTCCGGGCGATCGTGTCGAGCTCGCCGTAGCGATCCAGCTGGTCGCGAAAAAGATTGTTGAGCAGGATCACTCGTGGCCGGACAAGCCGCACCACGTCCGGGAAAGCAGCCTCATCGGTTTCGATCACCCCGATCTCGCCGCGCAAGTGCCCGGTGACCGACGCCTGCGCCGCGAACGTGCTGACGACCCCGCGCACCAGGTTGGAGCCCGAGCGGTTATGCACAACCGTGTGCCCGGCGTGCTCGAGGATGTCCGCGATCATCCTCGATGTGGTGGTCTTGCCATTGGTTCCCGCGACAACGATCGCGCCGTGCCGGAGTTGGGCGGTGAGCTTGGTCAGCAAGGCGGGATCGATCCGGTCCGCGATCAAGCCGGGCGCGGAGGTGCCTCCTCCGCGGCCCAGCCGGCGGATTCCGAATGCGGTCACTTTCGAGGCGCTCAGGGCACCGATCAGGCGGGGATCGAATCGCGCCATGTCCCTACTCCCCGGCCTTGGGAGTCACGATCCATACCTGGCGCAAATCGTCGAAGTTGCTGACTCCAGGACGCACCTCGATCACGAGAGAATCGGTCTGCGTATCGACCTTCGGCTCGCCCAGCACTTGCCCGATGGGGATATCCGGTGGTACCTGGCGGGTCTGGGTGGCGGGAAACCGCGACGTCACGATCCATTCGTTTTCGTTGGGAACCACATCGGCTTCGACATGTCTCATCATCAGGTACCCGCCTAGTTGCAGTTGGCCATAGACGATGCCATCGGCGCGCGAGTCCTCGAGCATGGCACCGACGTTCTGGCTGGCATCCACGATCAGCATCACCTTTGCGGTATGCTCGGTGACCTCTGCCACCTGGCCCACGTAGTAATGCGGACTGGTGATCGCCATGCCCTTGGTGACGCCATCCAGGGAGCCGCGGTCGATGATGATGAACATCTGGGCGCCGGTCGCATCACCGCCGATGACGTTCGCTGCGGTGAACTCGTAATCAGGGTGGCGCTTGCTGGCATCCTGTTCCAGGCGCAGGCTCTCCAGCTCGCGTTGATCGCCCTTGAGCCGGCTGTTCTGGCGCTTGAGCTCGTCCCGCTCCGCGGTGACGCGTGCCAGCTCCACCTCGAGCTCGTCAGGGGCTTCGCCACGGTCCACGAGATCGGTAAACGCGCTCGAGACCGGAGCGACCACCTGGGTCATCCCGTCCCGAACGGGATCGAGCGCGGCCCGCCGGTCGAGCAGGATAAAGCCCGTGCTGATGATCACGAAGATCATCACCAGCGTCAGCGTCTGCCGGAGCGGGATCGTATTCATCGGCACCACGTCAGGGATCTGATTGGCGGGAGACTGGATTGGGGCATAGGCACACCGTACGGGAGGCCAGGATACCGCCAGGCGGCGACGTTCCGGCACAACGACTTCAAGGCTCTCGATGGAGGGCGGCTCGGGGCGCCGCCGCTGCGGGGATACAAGCCTACCATCCCGGCAGACGAGCGCGAACCCGGCAAGGTTAGCAGGGCCGGCGTCGCGGAGCCCTTATCGCCGGGTCTCCTGCCCGCCCGCGAGCGCTCGCTGATACAGATGCAGCGCCTCGGCGACCCGACCTGTCCCCCGCGCGACGCAGGTGAGCGGATCCTCGGCACGGTGGACGGGCATCCGCAGCTCGCTCTGCAACCGGCGATCGAGCCCCATCAGCAGCGCGCCGCCGCCGGCCAGGGTGATCCCGTGTTCCATGATGTCCGCGACCAACTCCGGCGGCGTCTCCTCGATCGAGTTCTTGACCAGCTCGATGATGGTATTGACCGGCTGCGAGATGGCGTCCCGCAGCTCGACGGAGCTGACCTCCACCGATTTCGGCAGACCGGTCAGGAGATCGCGACCGCGCAAGGTGACCCGGACCTCTTCCTCCAGCGGATACGCCGACCCGGCGGCGATCTTGGCATTCTCCGCCGTCCGCTCGCCAACCACGAGGTTGTGATCGCGGCGGGCATACTGGATCAAGGCATCGTCGATCTCGTCCCCGGCGACCCGGATCGAATGATTGACGACGATCCCGCCAAGTGAGATCACGGCGACTTCAGTCGTGCCGCCCCCGATGTCGACGATCATGCTGCCGATCGGTTCG
>DASYVY010000613.1:0-2497 GCA_035936535.1 Thermomicrobiales bacterium
TGCGCCCGCGGCGAAGATCCCGCGAAGGCCCGACAGGATCCCGAACTGTTTGAGACCGTTGTAGCCTCCGTACTCTCCGAAGAGGCGGAAGAAGGTCGCGATGTCCAGGGTGGAGGCGATCCGATCGGGGACAGCCTCGAACGGCGGCATGATGCCGAGATAATACCGGCTCAACGCCATCACGAGGGTCATTACGATCGCGGCGACGATGCCGGCGAGAATTCCGGCAACGAGATTGGGGATGCGCCTGAGCCAGGAAACCAGCATGGAGGAAACTTTCACGACAGGGGAAGATATCACCGGCGGATGCCCGGCGTGTTCAAACACTTGTACGTTCCCTGGGCTCGCTTGGATGTTACGTGACCGCGACACGGTCTATCGGCGCCAGGCGTTGGCAAGCGCCGGGTGCGCGTATACCTGTGCCATGTCCGCATCATCGAGGTATCCACGGGCCGCGTCGAAGGCCATCCGAACGGAGATCGACGCCGGGTCCCGTGCTTCGAGGGTGATCGGTTCGGCACGACGTGCCACTCCCGGTTCGAGGACGCGCAGATACCAGCCGGACCGGCCAGAATCGACAAAGCGCTGGATCATGTCGGTGTGGCCGGAATGGAGCACGAGCTTGTAGCATGGCCATCTCGGCTGGCTGATCTGGAGCACCACCGAGCCCCAGCGCCAGATATCGCCGATCCTCGCTTCCTCTTCCGTGATGCCGAACGTGGACAGGTTCTCGCCGAACGGTGCTTCGTCCGCCGCGTATCCGATCTCCGCCTTCCAGTACGCACGATGCTCGGCCGGATAGCAGTAGACCGCCTTGTCCACGCCACCGTGGTTTCGGAGATCGGCCTGACCATCCCCCTCGATGTTGAGCGTTCCGATTCGGATCGATTCCATCGTAACGATTCGCTTGCGGATGCCGCTGACGACGTCACCCCGGCGGTTCTGGCCGATGACGGTGGGGGTCCCCACGGCGACGGCACGGACCTCGATCGTCGGGGCAGGAGCGGTGCTCATGGCGTACCCGCTTCCGTCCGGATCGACTCGGGGCCGGCGACGCCGATGGTGAGCCGGGCGGGATCAAGATACAGGCGAGATGATTCCAGCAGGTCATCGATGGTGAGATCGCTGACAAGCGATGGGAAGATATCGACATAATTCAGTGGATAGCCGAAGCGCTCGATCGTCAGCAGAAGGGAAACGACTCCCCCGAGCGATTCCAGGCCCAGCGGCAGGGAGCCGATCACGTAGCTCTTGGCGTCGGCAAGTTCGTCGACGGTCACCGGTTCCGATCTGAGGCGGCTCAGTTCCGAAATCACGCCGTCGATCGCGCGCTGGATGTCCGCGGGATCGACACCGGCCCGGGCGGTCCAGACACTGTTGGCGCGTCCACCGGCAATCGAGCTATAGGCGTAGTAGGCAAGACCCTGCCGGTCCCGGACGTTTGCCCCGAGCCTGCCCATCAGGCCCAGCTGGCCGAGGATGATGTTGGCGATGCTGAGAGCGATGTAGGGCTTGTCGAGCGACCGGGGCAGGGTGGGATAGGCGATCGCGATATCGGCCTGGCTCTTGCCACGCACCACGGTGGACTGGTTCGATGTGGCATCCGGCGCATGGATGGCGGGAACGTCGTGAGGCTCCTGCACCGATCCGGTCCAGTCGCCAAAGACCCGGTTGAGCCGGGGCGTGAGATCGTCAAGCGATGCCACGCCTCCGACCAGGGAGATGGTGGTGACGTTGGGGCCGAAGGCTCGTTCGTGGTACGTCGCCAGGTCCTCGGGCGTGAACTGCTCGACCGTCTCGATCTCTCCCGTAACGCGCAACCGGTAGGGATGGCCTTCCGGGTACATCTGCTCCCGCAGCAGCCGGGATGCCTGCGCCCCGGTATCGCTCTCCTGTTCCCGGAGCCCGGTGATGGTTTGCTGGCGGACGCGCTCGAGCTCATCGGCGGGAAACGTCGGTTCGAGGATGATCTCGGCGGCCAGGTCGAGGACGGCATCGAGGTCTTCGGCCAGGCTGTGAAAGGACACGTCGATCGTGTCGCGGTCGGCATCCACGCCGATCACCGCGCCCAGCGTGTCGATCTTCTCGTTGAACGCATCGAAGCTGTGTTTTGCCGTTCCCCGGTTGAGCATCTTTGCGGTCATCGAAGGAAGACCAGGTCGCGATTCCCCGGTCGCTGACTGTCCGGCGTCGATACTGATCGTGCAATCGACCGCCCCGTCGCCTGGACGGGGTTGGGCAAGGACGACGATCCCGTTTGGCAATTCCGTGCGGACAAAGCCATGCGAGGACTGGTCGCTGTCGCTCAATCCCCAGACGGCGTGCGGATCGAACGGTCTGGCCGCCGGTGCGGTCTCGGGCCCCGGCTGGCCGCCAGTTGCGGGGGCCGAGGAGTCGTCCGGAAGCTGCCAGCCGACCGTGCGCTGCTGCGGGACGAGCCATGTCTTGACCACGCGCTGGACATCTTCGGGAGAAACAGCGGCCAGCTCATCGGCGA
>DASYVY010000614.1:0-4082 GCA_035936535.1 Thermomicrobiales bacterium
TCTTATCGTGGTGGACCGTGACCGTAGCCACGGCCAGGTCGTCCTTGCCCGCCCGGAGCGTCAAGGACATGTCATGGAACGGGCGAACTTCGGCGCACCGACGTCTCCAGTCCGGGACCCACGCGCTGAGCGCCCGTGCGAGATCGATGATGCGGTACATCGCCGCCCAAGAGCCCGGGTAGATGCGGTTGTTGCGCCCGCGCATCGCTCCATGCCGATGCAGCCACGACCCAAAGCGTCCGTGCGACGCCAGGCAGATCGCGAGCTCCTGGTGCCCGACACTCGCGAGGTGGCGATGCAGGTATCCCGCGATCGCTCTCGCGGCGTCCGCATCGACGATCGCGACGTCTGTGGGGGCGCCGGCCGGGTGAGGGCAGATGCCATCCGCCCAGCGCTTGATCCGGAGGTAACCCCGTGGCCGGTCGGCGGCGTCTACGGCCACCAGCCAGTCCACGCCGTGAGTGTCCGCCTTGGCAAGGAGGTGTTGCCAGAGGGCCTCGGGACGGACGGGCGAGCATGGCAGGCAGGAATGGTCCTCCTCCGCGATGCGCATGACGGCAGGAAGGTCGCGTCGCTCGTCCATCGGACGCACCCACGTCGCGTGCGCCGCGAACGGTTCCACAATGCCGGCCCGGGCGCGAAGGTAAGGGTAGATATGGTCCGGCGCGGCGTAGTGAAAATCCCACCGCTCGTAGAACCGCGGGATGCCGAACAGGTAGGCGAGGGCGTACCCCTCCGCCTGCATGATGTCAAGGAGGGCTTCCATCAATGCCCGGCTCAGGCCCCGGTTGCGGTGCTCGGGGGCCGTGCCAACCAGGCCGATCTCGCCGACCTTCAGCGTCGTCTCGCCGAAGCGCTGGTCCCAGGTCGCCAGCGAGCTGAGCGCGGCAATCTCGCCGTCGCGAAGAATCGCGCGGTGGACGCTCGGGCGGGACCAGACCGGATTCTCCCTGAGCAGCTCGGCGAAAAGCGGTGATGGTCCGTGGATCCGCTCGTGAACCCGGATCGCCTCCCGTAGGTCGGAGTTGGCGCTGAGCGTCGTGACCTCGTCGTTCGAGGCTGGAATTTCGGGCATTGGTGCCTCTTCCGGGGGTTCCGGGCCCGTCGGGCTCTTTCGGCGGAGTCGCCGCCAGGAGCGGCCGCGGGCCGGTCAGCCCGGCCGGGAACCATGGCCGGGCTCGCGGGGCAACGGGCAGTCCATTCCACTATAGTAATGACTTCGCGCGATCCCGCGCGGGTTGATCGCTGATCGAATTCAGGACTGGTCCGGAAGCGGTGCCGCCGGGTGTGGAGCTTGTGCGTGTTTGGGAGCATGTGTCCGGCGTTCGAGGGTCGAAGATGACTGCCGTGTCGCGTTGGCCATGGCCGCAGCGCTATCGCGCCGACATCATCGGCCTCTGCTCGTTCTTCGCCTGCACGCTGCTGGTCATCTGGCATCGCGCCGTCTACGACAACTGGCTTACCGAGTTCGACATCTTCTCGTTCTTCCTGCCCTGGTTCAGCCTGGTCGGGGAACGCGTCCGCGATCTCGACGTCCCCGGCTGGACCGAGCACTTCTCGAGCGGCACGCCGGTCGCTGGTGATCCTTCCGCCGGCTGGATGTACCTGCCCGTCATGTTCGCGTTCTCGCTGTTCCCGCCGATCGTCGCCTTCAAGGTGATGGTGCTGCTCCAGATGTGGATCATCGGGTTCTCGACGTATGCTTTTGGCCGCGTGCTGGGGTTCCGTCCGTCGGCGGCGCTGATGAGCACCGTCGCGATCGCCTTCGGGCCCTTCCTCTACGGCATGACGCACTTCGCGACGGTCGCGGCGCAGGTCTCGACCTGGGTGCCGCTGGCCCTGCTGGCCGTCGAGCTTGCCCTGCGCGCATCGAGCTGGCTGCCGCGACTGGCGGCCTGGTGCCTGGGGGGTCTCGCTGTCAGCCAGATGGCGACGGCCTGGATGGGGCAGGGGCTGATGACCGGCCTGCTCATCACCGGGGGATGGGTGGCGTACCGCGCCGTGATCTCGCCGCCGTTCGACCGGGTGCCGATCCGCCGCCGTCTCGCCAATGCCCTGATGACCGGCCCCGCGCTGCTGATCGTCGGCGTGCTCTTCGGCGCGGCGGGCATTCTCCCCCGATTCGCGATCAATGCGCAATCGAGCATCCCCGGCGGGGATTACTCCCTTGTCGTGGGCGGCGACTACGAGGAAGAGCGGCACAGCGCGTTCACGCTGCTCAGCGAGATCTTCGTCGACAACGTGCCGAACCGGGCGATGTCCTGGAACGGAACGGTGATCATGCTCTGCGTCCTCGCGGTCGTGCTTGCCCGGAAACAGTACGGTGTGCCGTTTTTCGCGGTCGTGGTCGCCGTTGCCGGGATCCTGACCCTGGGCGATACGGTCGTTCATCGCCTGCTGTACCTGATTCCCGAGTTCCAGCCAATCCATGAGCATAGCCCCCGCCGGATCATCTGGATGGCCTCGATCGGGCCGGCGATGCTGGCCGGGGCCGCCGTCCAGGTGCTGCCGTGCTGGCGAGGGCACCGGCACGCCCCCTGGCTGATCGCGCTGGCCGCGAGCATCGTCGCGGGGGCGGTGATCTACCTGGAGGTGGTCGGCGCTTCGGTGACCTGGTGGGTTCGCGGATCGGCGATCGCGACCGCCCTCCTGGCACTTGTTATCGTCCGGCCCGATCTGCCCTGGTCGCGGCTGCGTGGCCCCGATGCCGTCCGCTTCGCCGTGATCGCGCTGATCGTCCTTCCACTCTGCGTACCCGTCGGCCGCGACATCGTCCGGTCCATCCTCGACCCCGGTCCGGATGGCAATTACCACCAGCTGCTGGGGACCGATCCGGAGATGCAGGAGGTGCTTGAGCGGTACGTCTCGCCGACGGACCCGGGAACCGGTGCCGAATTCATCCAGAACCAGCAGCGCGCGTCGCCGCCGTTCCGCATCGTTGGATATGCCGGCCGGGGGTACGCCGACCAGGTCGAGCGCTCCTATTCCGCGCGCCGGACCGAGCCTGGAGTGACCGCCGTGCTCGTCAATGGGCGGGCGTTCTATCTCGATCTCGAATCCATCCAGGGATACAACCCGACCCACCTGCTGACCTACGTCCAGTACTACGACGTGATGAACGGGGCGAGGCAGGATTACCACTGGATCGACCCGTTCCCGACCATCTTCCCGGAGTCGCAGCTGCTGAATATGCTGAACGTCCGGTACATCCTCGTCGATGGGCGGATCCCCGAATCCCGGCACGATTTCCAGTTGATCGCCGAAGAGCGCAACCTGGTTTATCGTGACGACGAGGTGGTGATCTACGAGAATACGGACGCCTTTCCGCGCGCCTGGATCGTGCATGACGTGCGACCCAACAACGATGGTGAAGGTCTTGCGTTGCTCGCCAACGGCAGCGTCGATGGTCGCAAGGTCGCCTTTGTCGATGGTCCCATCCCACCGGTGAGCCAACCGAAGCCGTCCCCCGCGACCGATTCACCGGGCGATTTGGTGGAGATCCTCGAGCACGGGGATGACACGATGCGTGCCCGGGTCACGGCGCCCAGCCAGGGTTTGGTCGTCTTTAGCGAGAGCTACGCCGAAGGGTGGAACGCCTACGTCGATGGGACGCAGGTCGATATCCTGCGGACCAATCACGCCTTGCGCGGCGTGCCCGTATCCCCCGGGGAGCATGTGATCGAGATGCGGTACGAGCCGGTCGAGTTGATGGTTGGCGTCTGGACCACTGCCATCACCAGCGCGGGAATGGTGGCCGTATTCGGCTGGAGCGCGGTGCGCTGGTTCCGGCACGCCTCGGTCGCCGCCGTTTCACGGCCGGGCGTGGAAAGACCGGATAGCAGCGCCGTCTCCCCGGACACAGGTCCGCCTCCGGCACCATCGCCCGTCCGTGGCAAGCGTCGCACCGCGTCCCATCTCCGCACATGATCGAGCAAGCAGTCCCGACGCAGGCGCCCGCACCGCTCGCCAGGCGCCGCTGGCATGTCACGGGGAAACTGCGTCCGGCAAGCCCGCGGCGCCTGGTGTTTCGCCGCCGTCGGCGGAGCCTGTGGATGCGGTCGCGGGCGGATGTGCTGGCCCTG
>DASYVY010000615.1:0-4044 GCA_035936535.1 Thermomicrobiales bacterium
GGAAGTGCTCGGCGAATCGGCGGATGGCTCTGGCGACTGTATGCGCGCTGGGCGCTCCGTGCCCGTCGATCGAGGGGGAGAGGCGGGAAATCGATATTCGCGAATCGTCCGCCGCTCGTCGTCGGTCAGCCGGCGATGAGAAGCCTGTCGAGTGTTGGGTGGCCCTGCTCCGGGTTCCTGAGGGGCGGTCCGTCCGGCGGCACGGTCGGCGCGTGCCTGCCGTTGCGCTTCCCGCTCCGCTTCCCGGGCGCGCTCGCGCTCCTCGCGCTCACGCGCGCTGCTCCAACGGGAACTCGCGTTCCATCGATCAGACACCCGTCATGACCCTGTCCCGGAAGGCACCGGATACGACGAGGCAGCGATGCTTTCGGTGAATCGCGAGCCGGACGGGCGGATTGGAGAGCCTGGTTGGGACAGAAGCCATGGGATACCGTAATGGTAGAGCGGATCTGGATGATGGCCGATATTCCCGGGAGCCACCCGGATCGAGGTGGACAAGCGCTGCGGGGCGATTCACCACTCGCTCGATGTGGGCAGAGAATACCCTATCCCGAGATGGCCCTTGGGTCGAAGTTCACGGGTCGCCTTGAATGCGCTGCCCTCCGTCGAGGCAGAGGCGCGCCCCATTGGCGGGATTGACGGACCGTGGCGCGTGATTCTATGCAAGTGTTCGTCGGGATGGGTGGATCGGTTTTCAGGGAGGAGCGGACGTGATCTTCGGAACCGGACAGAAGATACTCTTCATTGGAGACAGCATCACGGACTGCGGCCGCCGGGACGCGGCCGCGCCGTACGGCAACGGATACATGAGCCTGGTTCGGAGTTTCGTGATCGCCCGCTATCCGGAGCTTGGGCTGAGCTTCGAGAACCGCGGTGTGGGGGGCGATACGGTGCGCCACCTGGAAGCGCGCTGGCAACGCGACGTGATTGATCGACAACCGGACTGGCTGTCGGTCAAGATCGGGATCAACGATGTCTGGCGGTCGTTCGGCGCGAATGCGCATGAGGCTGTGCCGATCGACGAGTATGAGGCAATCTATCGCCGCCTGCTCCGGAGCGCGGTCGACAGCACCGGGTGCCGCTTGATCATCGCCGAGCCGTACGTGATCGAGCCGGATCGTGCCGATCCGATGCGGGTGCGGATGGACGAGTACGGGCAGGTCGCCCGTGCTCTCGCGCTTGAGTTCGGGGCGATCAACGTGAGGACGCAGGAGGCGTTCGATATCGCCCTGGTATCGACTGTGCCCCGCGACTGGGCGGACGATCGGGTTCATCCAACGCTGCCGGGGCACGCCGTGATCGCCCAGGCATACCTCCGGGCGATCGGGTTCGATCTCGGACGGTAGACTTGCAACTCGCGATGCCTGGTACCCGCTGCCCGCCCTGGGAGGTCATCATGCCGAGCCGGACCGCCTCTACCTCTCTCCACAATCCCGCGCGTGCGGTGATGATCGCCCTGGTCGCGATACTGACCGCGATGCCGATGGCCGGAAGCGCACAGACGCCAGTGGACGCCACCCCTGAGGCCACCCTTGAGGCCACCCCTGAGGGATCGGGCGATGCGCCGTGGTGGCAGGGAGCCCCTTGTTACGAGATCTTCGTTCGGTCATTCGCTGATAGCGACGGTGACGGAAACGGTGATTTCCGGGGCATGACGGAGCGGCTGGACTATCTCAACGACGGGACGCCGACGACCACGACGGACCTCGGGATAACCTGCATCTGGCTGATGCCGATCATGGAATCGGTCAGCTATCACGGCTATGACGTCACCGATTACTACGCGGTGGAGCGTGATTACGGAAGCATCGAAGATTTCCTGGCGTTCATGGATGCTGCTCACTCCCGCGGCATCCACGTCATCGTTGACCTGGTGATCAACCATACGTCGGTCCAGCATCCGTGGTTCGTCGATGCCGCTCGCGCCCCCGGCAGCCGCTACCGCGATTGGTACATCTTCGAGGAGACCAACCCGGGCTACGCCGGCCCGTGGGGCGATGTTGCCTGGCATCCGACCCCAGGTGGGTCAGACTTCTACTATGGGGTGTTCTGGAGCGGAATGCCGGACCTCGACTTCACCAACCCGGAGGTCACGGCCGAGATCCGCGCCATCACGGAATTCTGGCTGACGGAGATGAACGTCGACGGTTTCCGGCTCGATGCGGTCAAGCACCTGATCGAGGACGGCCGGATCCAGGAGAGCACGCCGGAGACCATCGCCTGGCTGGAGAACTACGCCGCCTTCATCCAGTCCGTGAAGGCGGACGCTTACACCGTTGGCGAAGTGTCGGGCGCGAACTCGGCAACGCTCGACCCGTACTATCCGGACACCCTCGACCAGTTCTTTCACTTCGAGCTCGCCGAGAACGCCCTGAACGCCGCGCAGTCCGGCGCGCCACTGCTCCTTGCGATCACGGTGCGGAACGCGCAGGAAGCGATTCCCGATGCAAGGTACGCCACGTTCCTGACCAACCATGACCAGCCACGGGTGGCCACCCGGCTCGCTGGAGATGAGCGAGCCATGCGCGTCGCGGCCATGCTGCTGCTGTCGCTGCCGGGAACGCCGTTCGTCTACTACGGCGAGGAGATCGGGATGTCCGGTGACAAACCCGATGAGCTGATCCGGACACCCATGCAGTGGTCCGCCGCGCCTTCCGGCGGGTTCACGAGTGGAACCCCGTGGAAACCGCTGCAGCCGGACTGGCGGGAGCGCAATGTCGAAACCCTCACGGGGAACGCCGATAGCCTGCTCAATCTGTATAGGACATGGATACAGCTCCGGACCGCCCATCCGTCGTTGATGGTTGGAACGTTCCAGGAGCTCGACGTCGAAGCACCGGCCGTGATCGCGTCCATGCGGGAATATCAGGGCGAGCGCACGCTGGTCATGATCAACACCGGGCTGGAACCGACGGGCGACCTGGCTATTGCGGTACCAGGGATGGATGCGGGTAACGGCGCGACAGACCTGCTCCGGGGCGGTCCGGACATCCAGGTGTCGGTCGATGGAACTCTCATGGTGCCGAGCCTCGACGCCGGATCGGGGACCGTGCTGCAGCTTTCGTCGGGTTCCTGATCACCGGCGCCGCCACATCCATCCAGCCTTGCGCAGTCACGATGCGCCGTATAGTGGCAGGTATCCGGGCCGGCACGAGACGTCCCGGGAACGGGAGCCAGTAGATGATGACCCGGTCCAAGGAAAGGAACGCGCGCTTGGAATCAGCGTCTGACCAGCCGGATCGCGAGCGCCCGACGCGTTCAAGGGACATGGTAGCCCTGCGCCCAACCCAGGAACATGGGAGGCGCACCGGCCGGCGGGAGGTGGAGCTGTACGTCCGGACGTACAGGACGCTCCTGCAAAGCTCCGGCGCGGTCAGCATCTCGTCGCTCGAACCGGCTCACCTGACGGCGGGGGCGTCTCTTCACGTGGGAGCGGAAGAACAGGAACCAGACCTCAATGCATTCCTGTACTCCGCGCAGCGTGTACCCGCCTGTCTCACGCAGGTGACGCACATCGTGCTGGGGCAGACGCATCGGGCCTTTGTCCGGGCGGGGTTCGAGAGGATGGCATCGTGGAAGCCCGCCTCCGCGCCCGGCCGGCGACGGCGCTGGCATTGGGATGGCAAGCAGACGCTGGCCGCCTATATCGCTTCCGCGTCCGACCTGGACGACCTGATTCCGACGATCGTTGCCTACCAGATCGAATGGAACAAAATGCACCGCCTGCTGGAGCGCGAGCCGGCGTCGCGGGATGCGGTGCTGGCGGCGGCGGAGGGTGAGCCGCCGGACGCCAGGGGCGTCAAGGCGATCCGGGAATCGCTGCTGATCGATGAGAACGACTGGAATCGCCTCGCGGCGGTTTGGGGTGATCAGCTCTGGGCCAACCTCGCTGCCATCGCCCGGGAACGAAAGCGGATCGACTTGCGGATGCTCGGGGGGACGTATCTGGGGTATGGACGGTCCGTGCAGTCCTGGTGGCGGCCGGTCCAGTCGCGTATCTCGGACAAATCGCTGCGCGATCGTCCGGTGTACTTTGTCTCGTCC
>DASYVY010000616.1:0-16846 GCA_035936535.1 Thermomicrobiales bacterium
TGGCACACCAGGAGATGGAGGGTGAGGATGCGCACGATTGCCGGCGTGGTCACGATATTCGGGATGCTTGTGTCGCTCCTTGCGGTCCCCGCCGCGCCGGTGCGTTCGGCGCGGCAGGACGATGCCCTCCGGGCCGCCGAAGCCGCCGTGAGGTTGTCCGAGTACGAAGCGGAAGGGACCGCCGGCAGGCTCTATCAGCAGCTGCACCTCGATGCCAAGGTCCTGATCCCGCCCGAAGCCGTCACCGGCTGGTACGAAACCACGTTTTTCCCGCTGGCGCCGGAGCCGATCACCGTCACGGGTGTCGAGTTCGTGGACTGGACCTGGGGTGTCACCGGCGTCACCTACCCGAACGCGGCGGAAGTCTCCTACGCGCAGGAATTCGGGAACGGCGAGCGCGTGTCCGAGATCGTCCACCTGGTCGAGGAGGAGGGTGAATGGCACTGGTTCTTCGGCCGCAGCCAGTCGTTCGTCAACGATCAGATCCGCAAACATGCTCCGGACGCCGCGCTGCTGGATGATTCGGCGGCGGATGCCGCCTTTCCCGCCGACGGCACCGCGCCGTGGGGGCTGGAGACATTTGCCGCATCTGGCGTCGACGCCGATGCACTGCTGGAGCGCTTTCCGGAGACCGTCGGCGAGCATCGGCTTGACCGGATCGAGCCGGACCAGAATCGCCAGGGCATCTTCCCGGAGGTCGCCGAGGAGATCACGATCGCGACCTATCTTGATCCGCCCGAAACGGTGATTCCCAGCGGTGAGACGCAGGTGCTTCGGCTGAAGCCTGGAATCGACGCGACGCAGGCCTTGAGCACCATCGTCGATTCCTCGCGAGAGTCGCCGCATTTCGTGGTGCTGCGCCAATCCGACGAACGATCGGGCGGGATGGTGTTCCTGCTGGTCGAGCTGTACACGAACGCCGCGGTCGGCAATGTCCCGGTGCTGTTCTGGGGCAAGGCCGATGGCGATGTGTTGGTCGCGGCCTCGATGCGGGACTTCGTCTCCCTGCGGGTCCTGATTCAGGAGCTTGCGGCGACGTGAATGGCGGTGTAACAACGGTGGCATGCCTTGCCCGGTTGGCCCCGGTCCGCCTGATACACGGCGAAGATGGATACCGGTGCATCGGAGGCGATGTCACCGGGTCGGCGTTACCGGAAAAGCGAGGCAGGTGTCATGTCGAGAGTGATGGTGTCCTGTTCGATCGGGCAGGGAGAATCGTCCGACTTCAACGGGTATCTCGAGCAGCATCAGCTGAGCATTGCGTGCGCCAACCTGACGCTCGATCACCTCGGGGAAGAAATCGGGATATGGCATCGTCATATCGATGACCTGCGGGCGGCCCTGGGTGGAAGGGACGCTCTGCAGGTCGATGAGGCGATTCCGGGGCATCAGCGGTTTGCGCTGCACCTGGAGGCGGGAGCGCTTTCCACCGCCAAGGCCGCGCTCGATTGCTGCCTTGGCGGGTTGTACGTCCAGGGGTCGCTTCTCACACGACACCTGTTCGAGACGTGGCAGGCGATCGCCTACACCTTCCTCGACCCCCAGGGTGCCCAGGGCTGGCTGTCGCCCACCGGTACAGTGACAACCCCACCGGACCCGGCAACGGTGAGACGCGCGTTGCTGGACTCGTCCGAATACCGGTCATGGGCAGTGCAGGTGGAAAAGGCGATCGGGGTTCTCGATCGGCAGGTGCACCCCGTCCACGGCACGGCATCAGGCGGGGCAATCGCGCTCGGGGGCGTGTTCGACGCCATCAGGGCCCGCGAGGCGATCCGCTTCGCCGTGATCGCCCAGATGCTCATCCTCCAGGAGCATCGCCACCATCTTCCGCACGAGCGGGCGTGGATTAAGCGACATTTCGCGACGCTCATGGCGATGAAGGAACGATTTCCCGAGCTCCGGATCACGGTGGAGGGCAGGGAGCGAGAGTAATCGCCAGTCGTCGTCAATCCCCCGGATGCTTGCCGCGCCTGGCCAGTCTTCGGGATCTCCCGCGGCCGCCTGACCAGGGGCGGGTCACTCGACAAGGCCGAGCGATTTCAGGGCGGACCAGTGAAACCACTGCACACGATCTTCCACGAGCGCCGACGGGTCGAGCCACCGGACATCGACGATCTCGTCCGGGGCGGCGATCCAGCCGGGTTCCTGTCCCCCCTTGACTGTTCCCCGCACCACGAACGTCAGCGAGTGGTAATGGTTGCCGGACCATGGGACGCGGAAGAAGTGCTCGCCAGTGAACCGGAGCGAGGCCGGTTCCGGTACGAACCGGTAGCCGGTTTCCTCGCGGCACTCGCGGACCGCCGCCTCGATCAGCGTCTCCTCGCGTTCCAGCTCGACGCCGCCACCCGGAAGCTCCCATCGCTCCGCCCGAGCCGGCTGGACGAGCAGGATCTTTCCTCCCCGGATGGCGATGGGGTAACACGACACTCGCCAGCGAACCGGGGTGGCTGCTGGCCGCTCCGTCGTGTTGCCATGCACATCGACATACCGAGGCATCAGCCGTCCCCTGGCAAGGGTGCGTCCTGGACAGCATCGCGGATGGCGACGAGGGCGGGATGGTCGATCTCTCGCTCGGCCATGTCGGTGAAGCCCCAGAGTGGCAGGTCCGGATGGTCACGGGTGTAGCGACGAGCCTGCAGAAATGCTTCGAGGCGATCCACCTGCTTGACGAATCGCGCCTCCGGCGTCGCCTGAGCGTCGTACTCCTCCCACAGTTCGCGGAACTCGGGCGCGATCGAGCCGGGCATCAGTGCCAGCAGGCGACCGACGGCGCCCCTCTCAGCGGTCCGCTTGGCGGCGGCGTTCGCCGGCGACCGGAGATGCCGGACGCTGAAGAACGCACGCACGGCTCCGACATCGGCGCGGTCCGGGACATCCTCCGGATCGTAGGGAGGGGCGTCGCCGATCAGGGCTTCGGCGAGATCATGGACGAGCGCCAGCTTGAGGACGCGATCGCGATCCAGCGTGTCGTCCCCGGCGGCGGCAATCCAGGCCGTCAGCGCCGTCAGCAGGCTGTGGTCGGCGACGGATTCCACCTCGTCCGGAGGCACCCCGCGATCGACCCACCCGGTGCGCCGCACGCGCTTGAGCTCGGCGAAGGTCTGCAGCAACCCCGGCAGGTCCGGAGTTGGGTCGCTCATGCACCACCGGTGGCTGGCTGGCCGAGATGCTCCGCGAAAAAGCGGGTCGTTCGCTCCCAGGCATCCTGGGAAGCCGCGAACGCGTTGGAACCGGGGTCGAAGGTCAGGAACCCGTGGCCGATTCCCGGGTAGACGTGAAACTCGTGCGGCTTGCCGTGACGCTCAAGTGCCTCGTCATACTCGCGGACGTTGTCCATGCCGACTCCCGCATCCCCATCCCCCCAGAAGGCGAGCATCGGGGAGGAGATGGCGGCCACCTCGTCGGTGTCGCTCGGCAGGATCGGGGCGAGCGGTGTGCGATCGCGCCGGGGAAAGCCGTAGAAGGCGACGGTTGCTTCGGGAACCGGCGGGCGGGCGGCGGCAAGCATAACGAGGGTGCCGCCCATGCAGAAGCCAATCGTGCCGACTTTGCCGGTCGAGGCGTCGTGGCTGCGCAGCCAGTGGAGCACGGACCGGATATCGGCGAGCGTGTCCGATTGCGTCATCTCGTCCATCCGCGCCCGCTTGGCCTCGCGCGTGTCGTCCTTTGGTGGTCCCTGGCGGAAGAAGAAATCCGGCAGGGCCGTGAGGTAGCCCAAGCTGGCGAGACGGCGCGCGATATCCTCATAGAAGGCGTTTCGCCCGTTGATGTCATGGATCAGCAGCACGCCGGGTGCGGGCCGGGCATCCGGCACGGCGATGAACGCTGGGATGCTTCCGCTCTCGAGCGCTATCGCCTCGTTGCGCTCCTCGATCGCGGCACCTCCGCTGACGGGATGAGGACAGGTATCGTGACACATCGCCAGACTCCTTCGGTGTGGCCGCCGGATGTCGCTCGGCCCGGCGGAAAGCGGTTCGGGACAGTGCATTGGCCGCACCGGACACCGTTGCCGATGCGGCGGCCCGATGCGGGACGATTCGGATGTTGCTACGACGGGATACACTCGTCGATCGCCAGGAGCATCATCGCAAAGGTCGCCGCGCGCGGCCAGAAGGGGAAGACCGGTATGGCCCAGCTCAGGATCGCGATCCAGACGGTGCTTGTGCCCGGGCGCGACCTTCAGGAACGGTTCGCGAATGCGGCGCGATTCGGCTTCGATGGCGTGGAGATCTCCGTCGGTGTCGACGATGACCTCGAACGGCAGCTCCGAGACTGCGGGGACGCCTCCCGAACCTCGGGCCTGCCCATTGCGGCGATCTGCACCACTCGCGCGCACGATCCACTGCAGGACGACCCGGGGGAGCGCAGCCGCCGGTTCGATGTCCTGACCCAGGTGCTGGCGCTCGCCGAAGACCTCGGCGCGGCGGGGGTGGTCTCCGTCCCGTTGCGTCCCGCTCGCGCATTCGCGGGTCGCGAGGAGCAGCGTGGTTGGCTGGGAGCGCTCGCCGACGAGGCGGTGAGCGGCTATGGCGACTGGGCGGCTCAACAACCGGACGGCGCGTCGGCGGTGTTCCTGGAGCCGCTGAACCGGTACGAGGCGTCGTTCCTCAACCGGGTGGGGCAAGCGGCGGACATCGCGGCACGCATCCGATCCCCGCGGGTGCGTGCACTGGCCGATCTGTTCCACATGAACATCGAGGAGACCGACCTCGCGGCGCCGATCATCGATGCCGGAGAACTGCTGGGGCACGTCCACATCGCGGACAACAACCGCCTGCAGCCGGGAGCCGGGGCGATGGACATCGTGCCGCCGTTCGCGGCGCTGTGGCAGATCGACTACGCCGGCTGGGTGAGCATGGAGTGTTACTCGCCGTCCGGGGCGTACATCGAGGGTGAACCGGAGATCGCGCTCCCGGAGACCGTTCGCTACCTGCAATCGCAGTGGTTGATTGCCGCGGCCGAGGCAGAAGGACAAGGCGTCAGCCGGAACGGAGCGACAAGCACCTAATTCTAACAACGGGATTAGATTGCCACTTCTTCCGTTCGCTATGATTGACTTGTCCAGCGTGACCGGACGGTCGAGGCCCACGGCATCGGAAGGGCGAGGACCGGCAGGTACCATGTTGGGGCGCAGTTGTGCGGTAGGTGACCGTGACGGTGAGGTACAGGCGCGTACCGGCGTCACGACATATCCCTATAGAAACCGGCCTAGATGGGGGCCGAGGCCGCGTGGAGTGTCACCCGTTGGGCAGGACGTGGAAGTCCGCCGTTGCCCGCCTCCTGCGCCTGTGCTCCAATACCCATCCTCGGGCAGACACGCTGGCACACTGGCACGCGAAAGGCCTCAACCATGACAGCACAAGCCGCTCGGCACAACGGATCGCACGTTCCCAAGGTGGCGATGATCGGCGCGGGCGGTATCGTCTTTCCGCTGCGCCTGATGGGGGATCTGCTCTCCTTCCCGGCGTTGTGGCACGCAACCTACGCCCTGATGGATCTCGATCTCGGCCGGGCCGAACGGACGGCGACGGCCGCACGCGACCTTGCCGCCCACCATGGATTTCCGGCGACGATCACCGCGACCGACAATCAGCGGGAAGCTCTTGATGGTGCGGATTACGTGATCGTGACCTTCCAGGTCGGCGGCGTCGATGCCTACCAGCACGATGTCGAGATCCCGCGCCGGTACGGTCTGGATCAGCCGGTAGGCGACACGCTGGGCCCGGGCGGCGTGTTCCGGTTCCTGCGCTCGGCGCCTGCTTATGCCGGGATCGCGCGCGACATGCACGAGCTCTGCCCCGGTGCACTGCTGATCAACTACGCGAACCCGATGGCGATGAACTGCTGGTACCTGACGGAGCTGGGCATCACCAGCGTCGGCCTCTGCCACAGCGTGCAGGGGACATCGCGAATGCTGGCGCGGCAGATCGACGTGCCGTACGAGGAGGTGACGTTTCGCTGCGCCGGGATCAATCACCAGGCATGGTTTGTCGAGTTTCGCCGTGATGACGAGGATCTCTACCCCAAGATCCGGCGGACCATGGCACAGCGCTATCTGGCGGGAACGCCCTCGGCGGGGCTGGCGACAGACACCGGAGACCACAGCGACGCCGATCGCGGCGATTCCGATTACGAGGGCGGCGCGGAGCGGGTCCGCACCTCGATCATGGCGGCGTTCGGCTACTTCCACACCGAATCGAGCCACCACGCCAGCGAGTACCTGCCGTACTTCCGGAAGAACAGCGACCTCGTCGACCAGTTCGTGCCGAAGCGCTGGGACTACTACGAGCTTTGCCGATCCCGCGTCGCCGAGGATTCCGACCAGCGCCTGCTGGAGGAATTGAAAGGCGACCTCAAACCATCCCTCGAATACGGCGCGATGATCGTCAACGCGATGGAGACGGGAGAGCCGACGGTGATCTACGGCAACGTCCCCAACCACGGCTTGATCGACAACCTGCCCGAAGGCTGCTGCGTCGAGGTCGCCTGCCTGGTCGACCGCAACGGCATCCAGCCGGTGCGGTACGGCGAACTGCCGCCGCAGTGCGCGGCCCTCAACCGGACCAACGTGAAAGTCCAGGAACTGGCGGTGCGGGCGGCGCTGGCGGGGGAGCGGGCGCATGTCTACCACGCGGTGATGCTCGATCCGTTGACGGCGGCGGTGCTGCCGCTGGACCGGATCCGGGCGATGACCGATGAGCTGTTCGCGGCCCAGGAAGGGTTCATGCCGGCGGAGCTAATGGGGTAGAGCCCGGCCGGGTGCGGCCCCGCTGCGCAGGTTCGACACACGATGCAGCTGCTAGGTCGGTCCCTACGCGGCGGCAGGATTGAGTAGCGGATCCGGCTGCACCGGTTATGTCTGACGTCAATGACCCGCGTCCGCTCAATCGCTATGCCGTGATCTGTAGGGTTGAACCCTACGGAAGGGACGTGGCGTCGGCGATGGCCGCGGCGGCATTGATCAGGCCGACGTGGGAGAACGCCTGGGGGAAGTTGCCCCAGAGCTTGCCGGTGGCGGGATCTGCCTCCTCCGCGAGAAGGCCGAGGTCGTTGGCATAGGCGGTCGTCTCTTCGAACAACGTGATCGCCCGCGACACCTCACCCGCCCGCGCCAGGCACTCGACCAGCCAGTAGGTGCAAATCAGGAACCCGTTGTCATCGCCCGCCCACCGGTGGACGAGCCCGCCCTCGACCAGGTCACGGGCAATGATGTCGATCGTCGCCCGCATTCGCTCGTCGGTCGCGGGCAGGAAATCCACCAGCGGCATCAGGAGCACCGAAGCATCCAGGTGGTCGGAGCCGAACGCGCCGGTGTAGGCGCCAAGCTCCTCGCACCAGCCCTGGTCGAGGATCGCCGCCCGAACCTCCTGCCGGGCGGCATCCCACGCCTCCACCCGTGCGTGATCGCCAAGTTGGGGCGCCAGCCGGATCGCGCGGTCGAGCGCGACCCAGCACATGACCTTCGATGAGAGATAGTGTCGTTCCTTGTCCCGCGCTTCCCACATCCCCGCGTCGGGCTCGGGCCAGCTCCGCGCGGCCTGGTCCGCAAGCTGGCCGACGAGGCGGGCGATCACATCGTCGATCACTCCCGGGCGGTCGCGAAACAGGTAGACCGCATCGACCATCTCGCCCAGCACATCGAGCTGCTTCTGGCGCCAGGCTTCATTTCCGACCCGGACCGGGCGATCGCCACCGAACCCCTCCAGGTGGTCCAGCACGTGCTCGGTGAGATCGCGCTCCCCTTCGACTCCGTACATGATCTGGACGGAGCGCTGCTCCAGCCATTGACCGGCATTGACCCGTGCCATCCAGTGCAGCAGGACATCCGCTTCGTCCGGGCAGGCCGCAATCCATAACGCCCGCATGGTGAGGGTCAGGTCCCGCAGCCAGACAAAGCGGTAGTCCCAGTTGTTGGTTCCGCCTTCGAGCTCGGGCAGGGATGTCGTGGCGGCGGCGATGACGGCGCCCGTGGGAGCGTAGGTCAGCGCCTGGAGCACGAGCGCGCTGCGGCGGACCTGCTCGACGTAGGGACCCGCGTAGGTTCGATGATATTCCGCCCAAGTGGTCCAGCCCGCGATCGTGTTCGCGAGCTCCGCACCGGCGTCCACGGCCGTTACCGGGGCATCCAATGTGCCGGCGGCACGGCGGTAGGTCAGCGAGAAGTCGACAATCTCGCCGGCATGGACAACGCAAGTGCCGGTGATGTCGGAGTCGCCGATGTCCAGGCCGGAACAGGTAGTGCTGAAATGGAGATCGGTCGGTCCGCCGGAGGCGACGATGCCCGCTTCCGTCCGCCGCAACAGGGGCGTGGTCAACGCGTATTCCAGGCGCGGAACGAACTCCATCGCGATCTCGACGTCGCCCTCAAGCCCCTCGACGCGGCGAAGGATGGTGTGAGGCACCCGCTTGCCGATCTCGTGTCCCCGGGCCCCGGGTCCAAAGGCAAGTGCGTCGGTCAGCGCGACCCGGCCGCGGTCGGTCGTGAACTCCGTCCGGAGCACCATCGTGTCGTCAAGGTAGGCGCGGGTCACCTCGAACGGTGCTGCCGGCCGGATCGACCAGTGCCCACCGCGCGGGTCGAGAAGGCGGGCAAACGCGGACGGCGCATCGAACCGGTCCGGGCAATACCAGTCGATCGAGCCGTCCCGCCGCACCAGGGCGCATGTCTGGCAGTCGGAGATGAAACCGTAATCGCCTATAGCGATGTCAGAAGACATAGGGCCCTCGTCCAGATGGGAAGTCAGTGGCAATTGGTTAGGGTTGTGCAGATCATCAAGGGGGTTGGCCCTGGCCGTCCCTGCTCGGATTTCCTGTCACCACCGGCTCACGTGTTTCCGAGGTGTACGGTGCTCGCACCGGAAAGCCCGTCCAGTCCGCATATGCCGAATGGGCTTCGACACCCATGAGCGCGAAAGCGTTGCCACGATAGTGCCAGGGAAGGATCAGGCGGTGTCGAGGACGAAGGTGAAGAGCGCGAGCTTGCTTCCGTCGTCCAGGAGGTCCGGCTGCATCTCCAGCAGGAGCGCTTCGTCGTAGAGCCCGTCCTCACTGTTGGCCCCCTCGTCGGGGAAGTAGAGCTGCGTGGTCAGGACCTCCCCGTCCGGCGCCTGCGCCTTGACGTGGATGTGCCGGGTGCGCCCGGGATAGAGTCCGGGGACGATCGTGTAGAAGACATACCGTCCTTCGGCATCGGTGAACTGGTGGCCACGCAGGCGATACCCCTCGTTGTCATACACCCCCGCATCGTCGGCGTGCCAGACATCGACCAGCGCGTCGGGAATGGTTCGCCCTCCCGTGTCGACCACGAATCCCGCGACCGTCAGGTTGGCGCCCCTCATCCCTTCCTCACGGAGCAATGCGCGTTCAGGTGAATCAGGTGTGTAGAACGGACCTTCGGCCTGGTCCGGGGTGACCTCGTCGTCATCGGCGATCGCCGGCGTGGCGGGCAGGAGCGTGTCTCGATCAGCGGTTGGCGTGCTTGCCTCCTGGGCGAGGGCGCTCCATCCGAAGGCGCCGAGCGCAAGGGGAAGCGAGGCGGCGATGCCGATCCTCGGGACATCGCGCCGGGAGAAGGCGTTCAGGGGAGACAAGCGGTCGTTCGACATGGGGTGCTCCTCGGGTCCGGACGCAAGGCGGAAGTGCATGATTCCAGCATACGCGGGAGCAGGCCCGTCCGGTTGCCCGTCTGGCCACACCGGAGTAACCGGGCAGGCGTGCATGCACGAGCGGGGGAACACGAGCGGGGGAAGATGGGCGAGGCGCCCCGGATGAAGGTCTCGACGCGGCGTTGCCCTGCGACTGCTACGAGCAAGGTTGCCTGGCGGGCGGAGCCTGGCGACTTCGCTCCTCACCTGGCACGACAGGCTTGCCTGCCGGATGCGGAACCGGCATGAACGGAGCCGGCTGAATCGAGTGGCATTGACGATGCCGGGTTACCCGGCATCATGACGAGGGCGGTTCCGGCTCGCTATCCACTCAATACGAGCCGCGAGACCAGGCCGTGAGCGCCACGAGAAGGAGCAACCGCATGCGATTCGGAATGTGCTACTCGCCGGATCAAACTCCTGCCCTCGCCGAAGCCGGATACGACTTCGTCGAGTGGCCGATGAGCCGCACCGTCGGTGAGATGGACGAGGATGCGTACCGGGCTCTCCGCACTCTCGCCCAAGGGCTGACGATTCGCCCCGAGGCGTGGAACGTGATGCTTCCGCGCTCGATCAAGGTCGTTGGTCCCGACGCAGATCACGCCGCGATGGAGCGGTATGTCGAAACGGCCTTTTCCCGAGCTGCGGAACTTGGGGGGCAGGTCGTCGTATTCGGAAGCGGCGGTTCCCGAGCGGTTCCCGACGGTTGGGCTCGTGAGGAGGCGATGCAACAGTTTGACGATGCCTGCCGGCTTGCTGGCGACGTCGCCGCCCGGAACGGGATCACGATAGCCATTGAGCCGCTGAATCGTGCCGAAACGAATCTCATCAACAGCGTATCCGAGGCCGCCGTCGTCGTTGGCCGCCTCGGACATTCCTCCGTCAGGTTGCTCTCCGACCTGTACCATGTCGCCCAGGAAGACGAACCTTTCAACGACACGGGAGCAGCCGCGTCACTTCTCGCACACGTACACATTGCTGCTCCCTACAGTCGTCTCATGCCTCGCGCCGGGGAGATGGACACCATGTATCGAGAGTTCTTCCGGGTGCTGACGCGGTCTGGCTACGATGACCGGATCAGCATCGAGTGCTCCCAGCCCACGCTGGATGAGGCGGCCGATGGTCTCACATACCTGAGACACCTCTGGGAAGGCGTCACCAATGACGTCCCAGCGTAACCCCGGCACCGGCATGCTGGGCTAGACCGACCATACCCATTGCCAGGCCAGCGGCGGATTCGGGGCCGTGACGTTCGGTCCGGAGTGATTTTCAACGCCCCGCCGGAGTCGGCAGCAGCCGGTTAACCCAAATGACAGTCTCCGCGCAACCTCCAACCTGGGGCGTCTTGGCGAGGCGCCAGCCCTGCTCGATCGGGGAAGGGATCAGTGGCCGGAGTTTTGAAGCGCTGACGGTGCTACTCCCGCTGGTGGCGCTCCCGCTGCTTGGGGACACCGTCCGCGATCACGAGACAGACCGTTTGCTGCTGCGCGGCCAGCGATCGTTGCGCGCGTACGCCCGAGCCCTCGAACCCGAGAATGAGTGAGCAGGCGACCGCACCCGCGGCTTGCTGCGGGGCCGTTCACCCATGCCGAATGGCGGGATTGGCGGCGATGATCGACTCTGCCACGTCCATGATGCCGGGAAGCGCTTCGCGGACGACGTCCGCCCGGAGCTGGAGATCGCGGAACGATGCGACGCCAAGATCACCGAGCAACTGCCGGTACGGCTCGTCGAACCGGTGACGCTCGTCCGGAGCATCGCGATCGAGGATCGCCTGGCACCGTGACGCGGTCGCGACCAGCCAGAACACCGACTCCCGGTGATCGCCGCGCCCGATGAGATCACGGCTGCCCTCGATCGCGATCGGGCGGGCGGCCTCGCTGATGTCGGAGGAGAATGGGAAGGAGGTGGTGCCCAAGGCGCGGGCGGCGTCGAACATCCCGGTGACGGCGGCGAGGTGGTGCGCGGCGCGTGGCCCGGTCATCTCCCTGCATCCGAGCAGCCCGAGCAGCGGTTCGTACGCCTTGGAGCAATCGTAGTCGTGCAGGAGTTGCCGGACCGCGAGATATCTCGTCCGGATCGTCGGGCTCCTCAGCCCGGCGACAAGCAGGATATGGGTCGTCACCCCGGTCGGGAACAGCCAGGCGAGCACGTTGTCATGCAATGGCCTGGTCGAGCTGATCCCGGCGAGCCCCGCCAGAACCTTGTCCCGGGCGTGCTGGCACCGGCGGCGAACCCAGTGCTCCCTGGCGAAATTGGCGGCGACGTCACGCTGAAGCGTCGTCAGCGTTCCGGTCGGGTCAGCGAGGATGCCCGGACGCGCGAGCGTCCCCGCGAGGTGGTAATCCCCCAGCACCGCGTCCACCGACCGCAGTGTGGCGGCGGCCATGTACGACACATCGAGCATGATGTCCCGGTAGCGAAATTTCCCGATCTTGTCCGGGGGACGATCGGTATCCAGCACGATCGTGACATCGACGTCCGACGCCGGCACAACGGTGTCTTCGGGAGGGAGCCAGATCGCCGAACCGGCAAGAAAGGCTCCGTGGAATCCCGCGATGTCGTGTACCTCGTCAGTGATCCACTCGCCGGCAAGATCCCTGGCCCGCCGAATGGTCGTCATTGACACGCCCGGAGGTCCGGATACCCGGGTGACGGCTGTGCGGGCTGTGAGACAGAGGCGCGGGCGGGCCATGACGAGAGCCGGAACGCCTGACGCGACCGTGAGCGGTCGCGTCGCTTCAGGGATCTCAGCTGTGTTCCAGCTCGCGCGCTAGGCCGGATTCTGGGCGTCATTTTCCAGTGAGGCCAGGATCGTCGGCGTGGGGAGCTGCATGCTTTCGGCCGCTGCCCGGAACTCGGCGATGTCCGATGGTGCCGTGTCGAGGGCCTCGGCGATCCTCCGCGCGATGTGCGGGCGCGGGCCTGATTTGCCAAGCTCGATCTGTGACACCGTGACCCGTGCCACCCCGGCACGGTCAGCCAATGCTTGTTGCGACATGCGTCGCCGAAGCCGCGCTTCCCGAAGCGTCAGCATTACCGAGCACTTCCTTCCATCCCCCAGGGTTTCCTGCCGCGCTGGGTACAGGCGGCCAGGGCCCCCGATCGATACATCGATCCTTCCCGTGACTGACTGTAAACTGCCCGCGTTGCCGGCGGAAAGATGTCCGTTCGGCTTTCCATCCGGGCGGTATTCGGGCCAAAACGTGGTTGTGCGCGACATCGTCGACGTCGTCCTGGACGGTCATCCCGAACGTTCAAGCGGCGCGATGTTCGGCTCCATGGCGCTTCCAGAGGACCTCGCCGATGCCGACGGGAAAGCGGTGACTGGCAGCCGGAAACTGGCGCGCGCGGGCGGCAGCGGTGACCGCATGTCAGGCCCGCGCCCGCCGGTTTCCGCGATCGCCTCCTCCGTCGAACAGTGCAAGAGATTAAAGAAGGGAGCCATGGCGTTCATGCTGATGCTGTTCGTCAACGAGCGGTGGTGGAACGTGGCAACCGAAGCGGCGATCACCGAGGAGCCGAGGGACGACCAGCTCACGCGGCATAATGCGTTCGCGGCCTGTCTGATAGTGAACAGCATGACTGCCGTGACCGGTGCCGTGCTGCAGGACACAGCCATGGCCACGACGCTGCGGCCAGGCTGATCGTCACCGATGGACCGTTGCTGGAGCTCCAGGATCGCGTCGGTGGTTTCTCCCTGATCGGGTCCACCGACAGGGCGAGGCCGTCGAAGCGGCACGCCACGGTGCGATATCCGGGAGATTCTCCGGTGATCTCCTGTATACCACCCCTGGCATGCCATCCACGAAATCAGGCATTCATCACCAGGAACGGGGTTGTGGGTTCGCCCGCGCTGGACGCACCACCCGCAATCCCGTCCTCGAGGAGGACATAATACCCCACAGATTGTGCCGGGGCGTGGCTCGCGACAACATCCCGTCGTCGTGTCCTGGATCGTCTCTGCCCGTCGCGGGCGCTTGCCCGTCGGACGTCGGGGTTACCAAACGGCGTCCGCCGATTACCATGGAGTCCGCGTCCCGGACGTTTGGCGCGGCGCCCGGCGGTGCCGCGAGTGATCCGGGACTCGCCGGGGCAACTGGTTTGGTGGGTCAACGGACCCGGCACCCGCCGAGCCTGTTGACCCGCGGCATGTGAACCGTACTCAACCATCGGAAGGGAACAGACAGCACCATGGCCGATCCACGGATGACGAAATGGGCAAAGGCGCTCACCGGTTACTCGGTCGAGGTCCAGCCCGGGCAGACGGTGGCCATCGCCGGCGGTATCGCGGGTGCTCCCTTGCTCCGGGAGATCTATCGCGAGGTTGTGGCGCGCGGCGGATACCCGGTGATGCTGCCGACGCTCGATGGTATCCAGGCCGAGCTTCTCCTCAACGGCAACGATGACCAGCTCGAGTTCATCTCCCCGGTCGAGCGGTTCGTGCGCGAGCAGGCGGATGTTGTCATCAACGTGCTGGCGGACACCAACACGCGCGACATGGCCGGCGTCGACCCGGCCCGGCAGGTGGTTCGCCAGAAGTCGCGTGCCGAGCTGTTCGACACGTACATGACCCGGGCGGCGTCGGGTGAGATGGACTGGACGCTCACCCTGTTCCCGACCGATGCCTACGCCCAGGACGCCGACATGGACACCGAGGCGTACACCGACTTCGTGCTGTCGGCCTGCAAGCTCGATCGTGACGACCCGGTCGCCGCCTGGCTGCAGCTCAAGGCAGGGCAGCAGCGGCTGATCGACTGGCTTGACGGCAAGAAGGAGGTCCATCTAACTGGTCCGGAGATCGATCTCACGCTGTCGATCGAGGGTCGGGCCTGGATCAACTCGGACGGCAAGAGGAACTTCCCGAGTGGCGAGATCTTCACCGGACCGGTCGAGAACTCGGTCAATGGCACGATCCGCTTCTCGTTCCCGGTGGTCACCGCCGGCCGCGAAATCCAGGACATCCGGCTCAGGTTCGAGGATGGCAAGGTCGTCGATGCCAGCGCCGCCAGGAACGAGGATTTCCTGATCCGGACGCTGGACACGGACGAGGGCGCCCGTTACCTCGGCGAGTTCGCCTTTGGCACGAACTTCGACATCACCCGGTTCACGAAGAACATCCTGTTCGACGAGAAGATCGGCGGCACGGTCCACATGGCGGTCGGGCTCGGGTATCCGGAGACCGGCAGCGGCAACAAGTCGGCCGTTCACTGGGACATGATCTGCGACTTGCGGGAGGGCGGTCAGGTCGACGTCGACGGCCAGCCTTTCATGCGCGACGGCGCCTTCGTGATCTGACCCCGTCGCTAACTGCCGGTTCAAGACTCGGGACGAACGCCAGGGATGTGACCGAATATACCGGTGGGCGGCATCCGCACATAGAACGCGGCGGGCAGGGCGAAGGGAATTGAGCGATGACGAGTGACGCGGAGATCGTGCAACGGTACCTCAATGCGGACGGCAGCCTGCGGCAGATGCCCGCGAAGCGCGCTCCGCGCCTGGCGGTGCTGCAGCACATCGCTCGCCGCATTCCTGTCGATCAGGACCTTCCGGAATCGGCGATCAACGACGCCCTGCGCCCGGTAAGCCCTGACGTCGCCATGCTGCGCCGGTACATGGTGGACGAGGGCTTGCTGCACCGGTGGCCGCCGGGCATCTACCGCCGTCCGGCCGGGCAGCCTGCGGACGCTCGCTCGACGACTCCGTGACCGATGCCGCCACGTCGCCCCCGAGCGGGATTCCCGGACTCGATCCCGCCGACGTCCTCTCCGCGGCACGACGCCAGCTCGGCATCAGCGACGGAATCTTGCGGTCCTGCCGGTGGCGATCGCTGTGGGCACCGCGCCTGGCATCGACCTCGGGCGTGTACCGGATCGACTGGCTGATCGAGTCCGAACGTGGGACGAGGGAGGGCGCACTGGTGCTGAAGGTGCTTGCGTGTCCCGGCCCCAACGTGGCGCCTGGAGGGGCGACCCTCTACGCGAGCGGTGCCCTCGACAACCTGCCGAGCGGTCTCCGCGCCGCACGCTGGTTTGGGAACGTCGACCTGGGACCCGATCACCTCGGTGTCTGGCTCGATCCCGAACAGGACGATCCTGACGTTGCCTGGGACGTTGAGCGCTTCGGGATCGCTGCCCGCCATCTCGGCCGGTTGGCCGGAACACATGAGCAGGCACTTCGGGAGCAGGCCGGTCAGCGTCCCGCGCGCACGTTCTGGGGCAATCCCGCCTATGTCCACGACACACTGCGAACGTTCGCGGGCGAGGCGGCGCACGACCTCGCCCGGCGTGCTTGGCCCGAGCCGAGCAAACGTGCCCTGCTGCGATTGTGGACAGGGAGTGGGGCCATGGTGGAGAGGGCGCAATCACTCCCGGTGATGCCCTGCCACGGCGATGCCCAGCGCCGGAATCTCTTCGCTCGGCGCGATGCGTCAGGCGTGACGTCAGGTGAGGCGTCAAGCCATGTGACGGTCGCGGTCGACTGGGCGAATTTCGGCATGGCCCCGGCCGGGATGGATATCGCGACGCTCGCGCATTATGCGATCGCCTATTTCGATGTTGCTGCAGACGACATCATCAGGCTGGAAGTGGCCGTGCTCGACAGTTATCTCGATGGTCTTCGGGATCAGGGGGTGGACATCGACCGGGCCACCGTCCGGTTCGGGTACGCCGCGCAACTGGTATTCGGTCTCGGGCTGCTGGAGACCGGACCGGTGCTGCGGCTAGCAACCACTTCCGCGCTGCATCGATCCGCGGAGGCGTTCTACGGCCAGCCGATAGAGGCCATCCTCGATCGCCGCCGGGTCCTCGCCGGATACCTCCTGGACGTTGCCTTGCGCATGGAGCGCATGGAGCTGGATCGCCCATGATCCAACGTACAGGAAATCCGGCGGAGGAGATGCTGAGCGATGCCGCCGCGCACCTGCCGGGTGGAGGGCGGTGGCTGGTGATCGGGGGCGAGGCATCGCTGGCGCTGGCGGTGCTCGACGATCATCCCGGAGCCGATGTCCTGCGGATCGCGACGGACATCCGGCATGTCGACGATCTGCCTGCGGACCATCCACCCGGGCTCCGGCTCGATGCCAATGCGGCGCACCCGCACGTCGCCCCCGGATCCCGCGACGTGGCGGTGCTCCCCGCGCCGTCGGACCGTGCGCTCGCCCGGCGCTGGCTGGTGCTCGCCCTGGCAGCGCTGTCTGATGG
>DASYVY010000617.1:0-4650 GCA_035936535.1 Thermomicrobiales bacterium
GCGGGGACGTCAACGGGAGGTCGGAGGCACGTTATGGATTCGCCAACCCTGTTTCCGGAGTCCGTGTCAGACAATGGCGACATCAGTATTGACAGTAATACGTTATACTGTTATCATTCCCGTGTCGACACCGTTCATGCGCATCGCTTCCCATTCCATTCCCTTCCAGTTTGTGTCTTTGTTCTCGCCCGGGCCGGCCAGCGGCCCCAGGAGGAGTCATGCCCGAGGATCGCCCGTCGCCCCGTCCGGATGGGTCGCCCGGCACCGCCGACGGCTCGGACGCGACCTTCACGATCGATGACCTGACCGCGCGAACGGGCGTCACCGTCCGGACCGTTCGCTACTACATCGGCGAGGGGTTGCTGCCGCCGCCCTTCGGAGCGGGCCCGGGCACGCGCTACACGCGGGAGCACCTGGACCGCCTGCTCTTGATCGGCGCGCTCAAGGACCGCTACCTGCCGCTGCGGGAGATCCGGCGCCAGCTCCAGGACATGGACGCCGATGAGGTCCGCGAGTCGGTCGAGAGCATGCATCGCCGCGAGGAAGGAGCACGACCAGTGGACGTGGCATCGCGGATGGCCGCCCCGCCGCCGGACGCCCCCGGTACCGGGCCAGGCGATGCGCCGTCCAGCGCGTTGTCCTACATCGATGCGCTGCTGCGAGAGGAGCCGGGGGAGCGCGTCCGCGGGTCACACCCGGGCCGACCACGGCGATTCCCGCAGGGCCAACAGGAGCGCCAGGGGCCCGGCGAGCTCCGGTTTCCCGGCGCTTCGGAGAACCGGACGCCGGACATGTTTCCACTGCCCGTCGATCCGGGCGAGCGTCGCTGGCGCAGGCTGGCGATTACCCCGGAGGCGGAGCTGACGATCGAGGAGGAGATGTATCACCGGCGGCGCGATCAGATCGACGCCCTAATCGTCCATATCCGGCGCGTGCTGGCGTCCTCCTGACCCGGTGATACCGGCCGCGCGGGTACGGGATCGCCGCCGGTCCGGCCGGGAGATGACCCTGGGGACTTCCGGGTTGCGGCCGATCGCAACGAACAGCCACCGTTACCGCCATCGCCACCGCCACCAGACAATCGTCCGGCAGTTCCCCGGACGCGTCCCGTCCGCCGTGATGTGCCTGTTTGCCGGGATCGGCTCCGAGGGTCCCGGCCGGAGCCGATCCCGGTGCTCGTTCATCGTTCACGAGCGATTGCATGAAAGGACTCAGCCCATGACCCATGCTTCCCATATCGATCCTGCTCCAGATTCCGGTTCCTTGCTGGCGCTGTCCGCACGCTGGGAGCGCCCGGTGGTGGCCAGCACGGGCGACCGCACCGCCCTGATGCTCAGGATCACGACCGGGCCCGCCCTCGTCGCGGCACACGAGCGGGCGCCGATCGACCTCGCGGTCGCCCTTGACCGCTCCGGATCGATGCGGGGCACGATCGGGCTCGCGAAGGAGGCGGTGCTGATCGCGATCGATCACCTCGATGAGCGGGACCGGATTGCCGTCGTCGCCTTCGATGATCGGCTGGAGACGGTCCAACCGCTGGCGTTCGCGACTCCGGAGATCAAGGCCGCGCTGCGTGCGGCGCTCGCGTCGATCGACGCGCGGGGCGGGACATATCTCTCCGGAGGCTGGCTGCTGGCAGGCCAGCAGCTCGCCGCGGCGGAGCGGCAAACGACCGGCGAGGGCCGCGTTCAGCGGTCGCTCCTCGTTACCGACGGGCGCGCGAACGTGGGCATCACCGATGGAGGTGAACTGGCCCATCACGCCGGGCAATTGCGGATGCGCGGGATCTCGACAAGCGCGATCGGGCTCGGCAGGGGTTTCGACGAGTTCCTGCTGAGCGGAATGGTCGAGGCGGGAGGCGGTGCCTTCGCCTTCGCCGCACAGGCATCCGAACTGGATAGGTTCTTCGCCGGG
Source organism: Thermomicrobiales bacterium (assembly GCA_035936535.1). Taxonomy (GTDB): domain Bacteria; phylum Chloroflexota; class Chloroflexia; order Thermomicrobiales; family UBA6265; genus CADCWJ01. The sequence goes on from DASYVY010000617.1 coordinate 1,915, forward strand.
GAGATCGGGGATCTGCTCGATGCGGTCGCGCTGCAGCCGATTCTCCAGCTGACCTGGCCGGAGGGGTTGAAGGCACGCCTGGTCAACGCCTTCCCGGTGAATCGGGTGGGCAGGACGCACACGGTCGATCTCCGGATCCTGCGTTCGGAGGACGATCAAAAATTGCTGTTCACGGTTACCAGCGCGCCGGACGTGGATGGAGCGCTCGTCGCCCATGCGCGGCTGGACTGGACAGACGCACGGACGCGGCAACGGATGACGACGGTGGCCGATACTGACCCGTTACTGTGCGTGGATCCGGCCGAGGCGGCGACCTTCTCGAAGGACCCGGAGGTCGCGGAAGCGCTGGCACTGGAAGAGGCGGCGAAGGCGCACCGGGAGGCGGTCCGGCTGGACCGGGAAGGGCGATTCCAGGAATCCCGCCAGGTGTTCGCGGCGTCGAGACGGATGCTGAGCCACGCACCGCAGTCGGACGAGGTCAGGGAGCAGATCCGGGTCTCCATGGATCTGTCCAACGCGCCGATGGCCCCGCTGGACGAAGAGGTGCGCAAGGAGCGGGTGGCCTATCATTCGCAACATTCGCGCGGCACCGGCACGCCAAGGCCGCCACGCCCGCCACGACAGGACGGCTGATGATACCGGATCCGGGCCGAATGGAAAGCTCTCCCCGATTGCCCGAGCACGAGTTCCGCGGTCGAAGGGTAATCCTCAGGAGCCATAGACCGCGTCCTCCACGTCACCCTGATGGACCGCGCTGCACCGTGGTCGCCCATTGGTTACCGTGAAAGGAAGCATGGGCCGCTCCTGCCCAATGGCATGACCATTGAGCAGGAGCGGCCCTTTGATCGCTGTAGTCTCGTCTCCTGGACCGGTCCTATGGCATCCGATGAGGTGAGCATCCACCCGGATTCCGTACCGGCCCCCAAAGGCGGATCGGGATTCCTCACCGTGACCCTTTCGGGGAGCCCTGCCCCGACCGCCAGTTGCGTTCGCAGCAGCTCCCGCTCGGGCTGGGCGGAATACGGCGAGGTCACGTTTGATCGCCTATGCTACCGGCGCGGGAATATGATCCCGCGGCAGGAGGATGGACGGTGCCGGTATGGCAGGGAAGGTGATCATCGAGCGCGATGCCGCCGCCACAACAGAACAGCGTGCGACGACAACCTGGCGACGCTCCAGCCAGCACGTCCGTGGCGGCTACTTTTGGTTCTACGCCGCGATCGGGGCATTCACCCCGTTCACGGCGCTGTACTTTCGGGACCTGGGGTTCAGCGGCCTCCAGATCGGTGTCCTCACGGCCCTGCCCTCCCTGGGGGTTGCGGTGTTCGGTCCCCTTTGGGGGGCGGTGTCGGACTCCCTGGCGATCCACCGCCTGGTTCTTCGCGTTGCGCTGGCGCTCGCCGCGCTGCTGGCCCTGGCTGCGTCGCGCGTCTCGGAGTTCGCGTCCCTGTTGCCGCTGATGGCCCTGCTCGCCTTCGCGGCGGTACCCGTCGGTCCCCTCCTCGACAGCTATGGCGTGACGATCAGCGAGCGGCTCGGGCAATCCTATGGCAGGCTGCGGGTCTGGGGATCGCTCGGGTTCATGGTCATGGTGCTGGTCGTCGGCCGGCTCATGGGGGATCGGGTCTCCTCCCTCATGCTTGTCGCCTACGCCGTGTGTCTGGCCCTCACGTTCCTCTTCGTCGCTGGCATCCCGCCCCTGGCCGAACGGCGACCCCGATCCCTGCTCGGCGGGCTCAGGGACATCGCCCGCAACCGGCCTCTGACACTGTTGCTGCTGGTCGCCTACCTGCTGTCCAGCGGCGGCGCGATCATGTACATCTTCCTTGGCATCCGCATCCAGGAGATCGGCGGATCCGCCAACATCGTGGGCGTGGCGTTCGCCCTCAGCGCCGTGAGCGAGCTTCCGGTAGTCGCCTTTGGCGGCTGGCTCCTGCATCGTCTCGGCGCGATCCGGCTGATCACCGTGGCCCTCTGCGTCTATATCGTCCGGTTCGCCGCGTTCAGTACCATCTCGGAGCCGGAGTGGATGCTTCCCGTGCAACTGCTCCACGGGTTGTCCTTTGGCGCCTTCCTGATGGCCTCGGTTCCGCTCGCCCACCGCCTGGCGGGAATCGAGCACGCGGCGACCGCGCAAGCGCTGCTGACGGCGATGTCCTTTGGCTTCGGCAGCATCACCGGCTCGATCGTCGGCGGCGCGTTCCTGGATCGGATCGGCACCGTCGGACTCTTCCGGGGAGCGGCCCTGCTGATGGTGGCCGCGCTCGGGGTGCTGATTGCGGGCGACCGCATCGTCGGCCTCGACCGGCGCGGGCAGCCCGGCGGCGAGGTGCCGACATCCCCGGCGGGAGAGCGCCAAACCATTCCACGGCCACGTTCATGACGCCTCCGGCCACAGGGGGGGAAGAAACCGTACAAACAGTACGGTTTTACCGGTTGTGCCCGTTTATGGGGCGAAATGGAGTGCACCCGGACGTGATGACAGGCGTGGTGGGAGGGGGACATGGTTCTTACCCGTACACCAGGGAAACCTGCTGCACTTCGGGAAGGTCGTGGTTCAGGCCGAGGAGAGGTCACAGGAGTTCCCCCATGAATCAGTCCACCACCACGTACGGGTCGACTCTTGGGCACTCACGCTCAAAGGCAATAGCGTAGCAATTGATGGGCCGCATCCGCTCTGGATAGGGACGGTGCGGGAGGGGCCGGTCGCAAATGACGCCATGCCTGCTCCCGCAC
>DASYVY010000618.1:0-3440 GCA_035936535.1 Thermomicrobiales bacterium
TCGCTGGCCCATCGGGAAGACGCCCGGCTCGGTCCAGACGATGACCTGTTTGGCTTGTACCAGGGAATCCCGCGCACGGAACGAAGCTCCGCTTACTCGATGGTGACACCGGACAGGATCACCATCTTCGCGGGCCCTCTGGAAAGAGCTTGCTCCTCGCGCCTCGAATTCGAGGAACAGATTCGCATCACCGTACTGCACGAAGTAGGTCATCATCTTGGCTACGACGAAGCGGGCCTCGAGACGCTGGGATTGACGTGAATCAACGTGTCGGCCGGAAACCACCTGGCGAATCCGGCGGGGCGTCGTCCCATCTTTCCGGCGTATTGGAGACCATCGCGGCTGGTCTGTCGCTCGTCCTTGCACGCCCGTATCTGGTCGTGGTTCCTCTCGTGATCGATCTGGTCTTGTGGCTCGGCCTGCACATCTCCGCCCGCTCGTTGTTCGATCCCCTCCGACGCGTGATGCTGGAACAGGGCGGTGAAAACGGTCCACTCGCGGCGGAGCAGCTGGCTGTCATCAGCGAGCGCTTCCGGGTCAATGACATGACGGCATGGTTCACGCCGTCGATCTTCGGCGGGTTGCCAAAGGATTCCCTGTTGAACGGGATTCTCTCCGTCCTCGCGCCGCCGCTGACCCGTGGAGTCGAGCGTGGCAACATGTACGAGTCATGGCAAGCCGGACTCCTCGCGCCCTGGGATCCCGAGCGATGGTGGACGGTGATCGGCACCATGGTGGCCGCATTCGCGGTTGCCACGGTTCTGGTCGTGATCTATCGGGTGCCGATCGCACGATCCGTTCGACACAGCGATGGGATCCGTCAACATGTGGCGATGGAGTGCCTGCTTGCCTGGACGAGGCTGATCGCCATCCTGCTGCTTACGGCGGGTGCCCTGGCCGTCCTGATCGCCCCGGCCCTGTTCGGCACCGCAGTTCTCCTGTTGATGGGCTTGAACATCGCGGGTGTGGTTTCGGTAGGCCTGTTCGTCTTTGGGGGACTTGCCTCCATGTATACCCTGTTCACCCTTGACGCCATGTTTCTGGAACGCATCGGTCCACTGAAATCCGTCTCTCGCAGCTTCGATGTGGTCAGGGCGAACTTCGGCTCGACTACTCGCTTCGCCCTGGCGTCACTGGTTCTTGCAACCGGCTCGCTCCAGGTCTGGAGCGTCATTACGCAAAACGCACCGGGAGTCATCATCGCCCTGATCGGCAACGCCGTGCTCGGCACTGGGCTAACGACGGCGAGCATGATGTTCTTCCAGGATCGGGCAGCAGCGCTCGCCGTGTCGGTCGAGTCTCGCACCCCGCGTCCAACCAGACCGGGATGGCTCCGCTAAGCTCGATGTCATCATGAAAGGATCAACCATGGCTACTGATGTTGAACGAAAGCCCCGACGCGTCCTCGGCGAAGCGAACGCCAATGCCTACAACGCCGACCAGATCCAGGTGCTGGAAGGCTTGGAGGCCGTCCGCAAGCGTCCAGGCATGTACATTGGCAGCACCGACCAGCGTGGCCTGCATCACCTTATCCGGGAGTTGATGGACAACTCGGTGGACGAAGCGCTCGCGGGCGTTTGTGACCATATTGTCTGCACGATCGGCAAAGACAATATCGTGATGGTCGAAGACAATGGCCGCGGCATTCCCGTTGACAAGCACCCGAAGATGAAGAAGTCCGCCCTTGAAGTGATCATGACGACGCTCCATGCGGGCGGAAAGTTCGGCGGTGGCGGGTACAAGGTGTCCGGCGGTCTCCACGGAGTAGGTGCATCCGTCGTCAATGCCTTGTCGGAGTGGAGTTCCGTCGAGGTCACTCGCGCGGGCGATCCGAAGGTGTACCGCCAGGAATACTCTCGCGGCAAGCCACTCGGCCCTGTAGCGGTCATCGGGGAGACGGAGCCGGAACGGCATGGAACAAAGACGCGCTTCATTGCCGACACGACCATCTTCAAGGCCGGTCATGACTACAGTTATGACGCGATCGTCCAGTGGTTCCGCGAGTGGGCGTATCTCACCCGTGGCCTGAGCCTGACGATTGTCGACGAGCGCATCGATCAGGAGATGACGTTCTATTTCGAGGGCGGTATCGTTTCCTACGTCCGGCATCTCAATCGCAACCGTCATGCTGTCCACGACCGGCCCTTTTACGTGCAGCGGGAAACGGCCGCGGGAGCGGTTGAAGTCGCTCTGCAGTACAACGATACCTTCGGTGAATCGACGCATACCTACGTCAACAACATCAACACTATCGACGGCGGGACGCACCTGTCTGGCTTCAAGTCCGCGCTTACACGGACCATCAACGACTACGCGCGCAAAAACGGGTTCCTCAAGGGAGAAGAGACCCTCTCGGGCGAGGATGTTCGGGAGGGCCTGACAGCAATCGTGTCGGTCAAGCTTGAGGACCCGCAATTCGAGGGGCAAACCAAGGGCAAGCTCGGCAGCCCGGAGATGGCGGGGGCTGTGCAGTCGGTCGTCAACGAGGCGCTCGGCGCGTTCCTCGAAGAGAACCCGCAGGTAGCACGCCGTGTCATTGAGAAGTGCCTCAATGCCGCGCGGGCGCGGGAAGCAGCCCGGAAGGCGCGCGAGCTGGTGCAGCGCAAGGGAGGGCTGGACAACTTCAGCCTGCCCGGCAAGCTGGCGGATTGCTCCGAACGGGACCCGGCCCGCTCCGAGCTGTACATCGTGGAGGGTGATTCTGCTGGTGGCTCGGCCAAGCAAGGGCGTGACCGGCGGTTCCAGGCCATCTTGCCGCTTCGCGGCAAGATCCTCAACGTCGAAAAGGCCCGGCTCGACAAGATGCTCCAGAACAACGAGATCCGGACCCTGGTCACGGCGCTTGGGACATCGATCGGCGAGCAGTTCGACGCATCGAAGCTGCGTTACCACCGCATCATCATCATGACCGACGCGGATGTCGATGGCGCCCACATCCGCACGCTGCTCCTGACGTTCTTCTACCGGTATCTCGAGCAGCTCATCATCGATGGTCGCGTCTACATCGCACAGCCCCCGCTCTACCGGATCAAGCGCGGGAAGGACGAGCGCTGGGTGTATTCCGACCAGGAACTGCATGCCGACCTCAAGATCGACAAGGACAAGGCCGACATCCAGCGCTACAAGGGCCTCGGTGAAATGAACCCGAACCAGCTCTGGGAAACCACGATGGATCCCGCCAACCGGACCCTGATGCAGGTCACGATCGAGGACGGTGTGCGGGCGGACGAGACGTTCGACATGCTGATGGGCGCCGCCGTTCCTCCCCGCAAGAAGTACATTCAGACTCACGCGCGCGAAGTGCAGGACCTCGATCTCTAGCGCACCCTGCTTGCGGGACGGCGACTCGAAGCGCCGATGAAGCCCGCTCCGATCCTTGGCTGATATGTACCTTCGGGGGGATCCCGCATGACCGGGCGCATAGCGATTGACGTGATGGG
>DASYVY010000619.1:0-3689 GCA_035936535.1 Thermomicrobiales bacterium
GCCACCCGGATGTTGGCGGACAGCGAGGCGTCGCGCATCTCGCCCGGTGGACCGGATTTCGGTCCGGACCGTAGGCGTCAGTGCCGGAACCAGGACTCAGGACTCAATGTGCCGGTCTTGCCAGCTACGCGCCAGGGGAACGCGTCGCCCGGCCAGCGATGATGGTGGCTTCCGCATCCGCCTGTCCCGTCAGCAGGCAGCGGCGGTCTTGAGGTCGCGGCTCACATCGCTTCTTGCGCGTTACGCGATGCTCCCGGAAACGACGACATGGAGCCACAGGGCTGGGCCGTGGGCGATGATGGGTGCGTCAGCGGTATCGATGGTGACGCAAGCCAGGAGGATGAAGCATGACGGACGGACGCGTTCTCTACATCGTGCGCTTCGGGCGGGCAGGTGACGGCGAATGTGGTGATCTGATCGACTGCACGCCGATCAGAAACGTTGGAGGACTGGCGAACTACCCACTCCGCGAGGGGGTCGCGACCCGCGGCCCCGTGCATCCGGGGGTGAACGTCGCGGTCTTTGCCGCCTCGGACCGCGAGGCGATCGAAGAGGCTCGCCATCGCGCTGATGTGTATGGCCGCGCGCAGTAAAGGGACGCTCCGTACGAGCAGCACCGGAGAAAGCGATCACCCAGATGTGGCGCAGTCTACATGAATGCAGCAGAGCGTCTGAATGATCATGGAGAAACGCAGGTCCGCGTTTATCTTGCGGCGATCTTTAGAACACATTCCCCGCAATGGGGACGATAACCCGAAGGTCAATCGATTTGCCGACGGATATACGGTCCGGGTTGATCGCGCTGAGGGACTATTCACGCCTCTCGGCACTGTCGCGATTGGCTTCTATGTATCTCCTGGGAATACGACCTTCGACTCCGTCGAACCAGCATTCGTGGCTCCGGGGAAGATGACCTGTGGCGTCCCATCATGCTAGGAGTCAAGGTTGGACAGGCACCGCTCCTACCAAAACTCGACGGGATCGTACGTCCTCTGAGCAATCTGTACCGAATCAAGGTCTGGCACCAGAGGTGACTTCTTGTGGCCCTCCCGGTTGCGGTGGATCTGGTGTATCACCAGCCGCATGAGTCAGGGTTTGGTTGCCGACTGGCCTTGTGGGCTGGACGACCTGTTCCCCGAGCAACAGGAAAGATCCTTCGATCCATTGCCTGTGACACGGACGTTCAACATGGTCTCGCAGCGGCCCTTGGATCGATTTCTGGCCGCAACCCGAGAAGCAGATCATGGAACGTTGACTCCGAGATAAGCTCACTTGTCAACTCGGCCGCAAGATGCTGAGCCTTCGCAAATATCTCCCACTCGTCATCATTGAGCGCTTGTTCCATCTCATCGTTGCAGGTAAATAGCCAATGCACGAAGTCAGGAGCTGACACGTTGCCTTCCAGGAAACGACTGTACTGTGACAGGAAATCGAAAAAGTACATACCGTTTCTCCGGAGTGAGTATGCGAGGGCCCCCGCATTGCAGGCGATTTTCAATGGTGAAGATTAGTACGAACGCTTCCTCAACGGAGAGTTCATAGCCTGCCTGCGCAAAGAGATGACCCCCGGCAGCACGGACGAACCTCAAGGGACCCGCTCGTTAGTGGTGTGGTACATGGACTTGATGAGGCAGAAGATTTGCCTCGTCCACTTCTATCTCCGTCCCGACGGGGCCATCGGTGGTCGCGGCAAGCGCCAGCCGGACCCAAAAATGCGGATCCATGAGGACATGAGATACGTGATCGGGTCATTCTTCGTCTGACACATGAAGCGCGCAGCTTGCAACCTACTCGCACAGGTCTCGATCAGCGTCACGCCAAGCAGCCGCTGGGAGGGCTCGGCGGCGGCGCGTTGATGACATTCGCCTGGATGCGACAACACCCGTCGCCACATCGGATAAACGGCAACAGCCTCTCACGTGGTCACCCGCGTGAGAGGCTGTTGCTCTGCCCGGAGATCGCGTCTAGCTGACGCGGTTCCAGTTGGCGATGTTCCAGTAGTCGAACTCATAGGGACCCGGCGCGATGTTCTCGACGTTGAGCGTGCGGTTGTACCCGATCTTGTCGCCCGTGCGGACGAGCGGCAGCACCGCCGCGTCGTTGAACAGAATGTCGTTCATCTGGATGAACAACTCCGCCTGTGCTTCCGGGTCGCTCTCGGTGCGCGATGCCTCGTAGAGGGCATCGTATTCCGGGTTCTGGTAGCGCTGGAAATTGCGGCCCGTCCAGGCGTTCTGCGCCTGCGCGATGTTCCGGCCGTCCGGCCCAGCGTACCAGCGGATCATGTACGACACCGGCGGCGGCGAGCCCACCCCCGAAGTGAACATGTTCAAATCGTTGTAGAAGTGCGTGTTGTTCTGCTCGTTGCCCTCGGCGCTGTCGAAGAAGATCGCGGCGTCGACGGACTTGAGCTCGACGCGGAAGCCGATCTCCTCCAGGTCACGCTTGACCACGGCCTGGATCTTCTGGCGAAGCTGGGACACGGTGGTCATGAAATCGATGCTGAGCTCGAGGCCATCCTTCGTGCGGACATCGCCGTCGAGCACCCAGCCCGCGCCATCGAGCAATGCCGCGGCACCCTCCGGATCGTAGACCACGGCGGTGTTCGGCGATTCCAGGGCGGGGATGCCGGAGAGGATGTTGACGACCGCTGGTTCGACCTCTCCGCCGAAGAAGAACGAGTTCGCGATCGTCTCGCGGTCGATTGCGAGGTTCATTGCCTGGCGGACCGCGATGTCGGAGAAGATCGGGTGTGGCGTGTTCTTCTCGGAGCGCTGGGTGACCTGCGTTGGCGCCGCTTCCGGCGTTGCCGATGGGACCTCGGTCGTGACCTCTTTCCGGGGATCGGAGAAGTTGATGTTGATCCGCTCGATGCCGAGCCCGGGCGAGACCAGGAGCACGCCCGGGCTGTCCTCGCTCTCGAAGCTGCGGGCGATCTCCGGCTCGATCGCCAGGTTCCAGGCGTAGTCGTATTCCCCGGTCTGGATCACGGCGCGGGCGGCCGATGCGGCATCGCCGCCGCCCTTGATCGTGACCCGCCCGAAAAAGGGCTTGGTCGGCTCGCGGTAGTTCTCGTTGACAACGTAGACGACCTGGTCGTTCGCCGCGAACGATTCCACCTTGTACGGCCCGGTCCCGATCGGGTTGAGCCGGAAGGCATCGTTCGCTTCCTTGCCGCCGCCTTCGAGGATGTGGGCGGGGAGGACAACGCTGCTGCCCTGGCCGGTCTGGGTATCGCTCCAGGTCGGGTTCGGCTCATTGAATGTGACGCGCACGGTCAGGTCATCGACCGCTTCCATGTTGGCGATCTGGGCGTTGCTTTCTTGCAGGATCGCGCCGTTGCTGTCGTCCATGATCCATCGCCAGGTGAAGACGACATCGTTGGCGGTGAACGGCTGCCCGTCGCTCCAGAGCACGCCTTCGAGCAGGTTGTAGGTGACGCTCGTGAAGTCTTCGGCGAGCAGGCCGTTCTCAACGGTCGGGACCTCCTTGACGAGGTTCGGGATCAGGCGACCGTCCGGCAACCGGAGCAGCAGGGACTCGGAGACGAGGCTGGCGCCGAGGTTGTCCTTGTCGCCGGTGGCGGTCGGCCCGCTGAGGTGGCTCGGAGCCTGCCACTGGATGATCCGGAGATCGCCGCCAGCACCGCGCTGCTGGCTTTCCGTGCCGGCGGTGGGGCGATCGGCGGC
>DASYVY010000620.1:0-1627 GCA_035936535.1 Thermomicrobiales bacterium
CCGCCACCGCGCCGCGCACGACGCTCGAGCCGATGGCGGGCCCACCCGGATCGCCCGCCGCCACACCCGCGGCGACCCCGGCCGGCGCCCGCCACCTGGTGGAGATGAACGAGCAGTTGCTGCGGTTCGGCCCTGAGCAAATGCCGCTCCGCGTGGGCGACACGGTCGTGTGGCGCACCGTCGGCGCGATCCCGCACACCTCCACCTGCGACCCGGAGAGGGCCGAGAACCCCGAGGAGTATGTGAGACTTCCCGAGGGCGCGGAAACGTGGGATTCGGGGCTTATCGACGAGGGGGGCGAGTTCGAGCGGGCGTTCCCGGTGCCGGGCGAGTACACCTACTTCTGCATCCCGCACGAGGGCAGCGGGATGACCGGGTACCTGACGGTCCAGGAGTGATGGGGCCCGGCAGGAAACCTGCGACCGGTGCCGTGCCGGCGTTTCGGTCCAGCGGGAGGCGGCTGATGCCACGTCGAACGCAACGCGCCCACGACATGGACCGGGATATCGGCGTGGCACGGGAGCGCGGTGGCGACACCGGTCCCACGTCATACATCGGCGACGGGCCGCAGTCCGAGAGGGGCGACGTCCGGCGCGACAAGCCGGTCCACAGCGGGCCGACCTGGCGTGGGATCTCGCCAACAAGAGCAAGCACGACAAGCGCTCGGGCTCGGTCAGCAATGCCTCAAACGGAGCCAATGGCAACCTGGCCGCGACGAGAACAGGGCCGCGAGCTGAGAAGCATGCGGCCCTGTTTGTGGCCATGAACCGGGAGAGAGGAGCGGGGGCGCTCTCGATCGACCGGGGATCGCGCAGACGCTCGATGCTACTTGTTCATGCGGACAGTCCCAGACAGTTCCTCATAGTGACTTTCCCACGTGTTGGGAGTGTAGAAGGACACCCTCGCCCTCACCGACGCAGGTCCGGACTTGAAGGCGGCATAGTCTGACTCGACCGGCACGAACAGGTGAACGGTGTCGTCCGCCGAACACTGACCTAAAGTCCATCCTGATCCGCTGGCGACGCTTCGCCCGGATGGCTGCTGAATCGCCGCGCTCGCATTCAGATTTCCGGAGGTTGCGCACGTCACGACGATCTCGAGGAGGGCCGTCTGTCCATCATCTCGCAGCAGCCCAGTATCAGCAAGCGTGACATCAGGCGCGGCCGCGTTTGCAGGCGCCGCCGCCGCGGTGAGCGCCAGGGTCAGTGCAAGAACCAGCGTGAGGACCCGGGGAAGGTAAGTGGGAAAATGCATCGAGAGTTGCTCCTTTTGCAGAGTCGGTTGCGTTCTTCAGCAGTGGTTTGCCTGGGTTTCGGTGGATTGCCATTCCGGCTTCGGCATTTCGCCTCCTCGCTGGCCGTTACTGAGCCGAGCATAGGAAGTGCGGAGGAGGGGTTCCATACAACAAACGCGGTATTTCGCCTTCAGAAGGTACATTGAGGCGATCTACGGGAAATGACGTAGTCGATGGGCGTGCAGTCGGGGGCAGGCACAGGCGTCGAATGGAGTCTCGAGCAGCAGGGCCAGGCCCGCGCTGTCGGGTCTGCATCTGCATGAGTCCTTGGCCGGTACGGGCAACAAAAAAACCTCCGCGGTTGCGGAGGTTGCGCTTTGTGGGCCCCCAGGG
>DASYVY010000621.1:0-3082 GCA_035936535.1 Thermomicrobiales bacterium
CGAGTTGGTGGCCAGCCAGCCCCGTATGCTCCGCGATCGGCCGCGCCGTGACGATCGTCACATCCGCGCCCCAGGCTGTCAGCAATCGCGCGGCGACGATGGCATCACCGCCGTTGCCACCGCTACCGGCCAGCGCCACCACCCGCCGTCCTTCGGCATCGCCCTCGAGAAGATGCTGCCGCGCGAACGATGCGACGGCGTGTCCCGCCAGTTCCATGAGCTGGAGCGGCTCCACCCCAAGATCGTCCAGCATGATGCGGTCGATCTCGGCCATCTGGGCGGCAGTGATCGACGGCACGCGCATCAGCCGGTCTCCGCCTGCTTGCGGTTCGAGCCCTTGCCTGTCGAGGACGATCGTTTCTCGTCTTTGACTGGCGGCTCGAACCGCTCCGCCAGGCGGCCGCTGCTGCGGAGCAGGGAGCGGCTCGTGCCGTCCATGGCTGGCAGGTTGATGAATTCCAGGATGTTGCCCTTTCCCGGACCCGTGATGGATCGGAACAGCCGCTCCCCGATCGGTTCGAGCAGGAACGTTGCCTCGTCCTCCTGCTCGCCGCTCTCTTCGTCGAGCCCGACGTAGGCGACCTTCAGGCGGTCGCTGGATCGGGAGATGGTGAAGCGCCCGTCGTGCCGGCTGTAGATGCCGGTCAGTGCGCCCAGCTTCTTCTTCCCGAGGTGGATCGCCTCCGGAACCGGCCGCTGGAAGCCGAGATAGTGATCGAGCGCCCAAGCCTCGATCTCCTGGATCGCGCGGGATCCCGGTTCACCGTTGGTGAGGATCGCGAGCGCGAATGACCGCTCCGGCACGACGGTGAGCTGGGCCCGGAAGCCGCCGGTTGCCCCGCCATGACCGACGATCCGGAACTCGTCGTAATCATTGATCGCCCACCCTATCCCGTACCAGCCTCGGCCCGGCCCGGCATCCATGTGGGGAGATCGCATCGCCCGCGCGGATTGCGGGGAGATCAACTGTGTGCCGTCGATCTCGCCATCATGGATGTGCATCCGCGCGAACCGGAGCAGCTCTCGCGTCGAGGTCACGATTCCTCCGGCCGCGTTGACGTTTCGGGGCAGGGAATAGCCTTGGGCGATCGTGTACCCCGCTTCCCGGCTTGGCAGCCGGTGCCCGACCGCATGCGGAAGCGTGATCGCCTCCTCCGCGAAGAACACCGCGGTTCGCAACCCGAGCGGCTCGAACAGGCGCTCCCGCATCACCCTCTCGAAGGGTGCGCCGCAGACACGTTCGATCGTGCGTCCGGCGAGATAAAACCCGGCGTTGGAGTAGAAGTAGAGCTCGCCCGGGGCCGTCCACTGTTGAAGGGTATCGAATCCGGCGATGCTCCTCGCCAGCGCATCGTCACCGCGCCCGTAGTCGAGAAAGCGATCCCCCTCGAACCCGGCTCCATGCGAGAACAGGTGCCGCAGCGTGACCGATGTCCGGGCCGTCGCGTCGGCGAGGGGCAGATCGGGTACATACGTGACCACCGGTACGTCGAGATCGAGCAGCCCTTCCTCGACGAGCCGCATCGCCAGCGTCGCCGTGAAGACCTTGGAGATTGAGCCGATCTGGAACACCGTAGCGTCGGTCACGGGTTGCCGCGTCAGGATGTTGGTGATGCCGGCTGCGGTTGTCTCCTCGTGCGCGTGGTGGAGGAGCCCGACGGCGATGCCCGGCACATTCCAGCGGTTCGCCTCCGCCTGGACCGCGACCGCGAGCGAGTCATACGCCGGCCGTTCCCCCGGCCACTCCGCTGGCGCCGGCTCGTCCGCTCCCCAAGGTGTTCCGGACGGACGGGCTGGACACGGATCTGAAAGCAGCATGGTGGTGCTCATTCCTTCCCTGACACTGGCGGTCGGCCCGGTCCCGGATGGTCATCGCGGCCCTCATACCGATTGGCCATCCCGTCATCCCCGTTTCGCGAACGCAAGGCGAATACCGAGACCGATGAAGACAATGCCGGTCAACCGGTCGATGACAAGGGGCATCGCGGGGCGTTGCCGGATCCAGTCGCCAGCGACCCCGGAGAACCAGGCGAGCGCGGTAAAGATGGCCCATGTCAACATCGCGAACACCAACCCGAGCGTCATTAGCTGGAAGGCGAGGGGGTCGGAGGACGGCGAGGTGAACTGAGGCAGGTAGGCCAGGAAGAAGATCGCGATTTTGGGGTTCAGGACATTCGAGAGCAGACCCTGGACGAATATCCGGCGTGGTCCAATGGGCGGCACTTGGGACCCGGTCTGGATCTTCTCCCCGCGGGAGATCAGGGATCGAACACCGAGGACCAGCAGGTACGCGGCTCCGACGTATCTGACGATCGCGAATGCGGCGCTGCTCTGTTGCACGATCGCCGACAGGCCCGCCGCGGCAAGGATGGAGTGGCAGACGAGCCCGACACTCGCGCCGGCAGCCGAGAGCATTGCCGCTTGCCTGCCCATCGTGATCCCCCGGGTCAACACCAGGATGTTGTCCGGACCCGGGGCGAGGATCAGCAACAGCGAAACCGGAGCAAAAACGAGCAAACTTTCGAGCGTCATAGGCTTCTCCAATGTGCCGTGAACGGACCTCCCCGTCGATGCGATCCCGTGTCGAGGAGGGCATGGAGTGGTCGTGGCAAACCATGCGCCCGGACAGGTGACCGGCCCGTGGCGTGCTCTGCGCCGGGAAAGGCGGAGGTGTCAGCCTCCGTCCGGGTACACCTTGTCCCGGATTGATGGCGCGCGTCATCAGCGATTCTACCGGAGGCTCGACCGAAACAACCGAATGCACGACCCCGGCCGGGAAGGCGTACAGTTCATCCGCCTCGATCCGCACGCGCTCGCCCTCGACGATGATCGTGCCCCGCAGCACGATGAAGATCTCGTCGCTGTCCGTGTGGAAATGTGGGGCCGGATCCTGCCACGTGTCGTCGGTCCGGTTGAACCAGATCTGGAGGTGACCGGAGCGGAAGGCAAGGTCATCCGGGGGCTCGCTCCCGGCAACCGCCGATGCAGAAACGAAGGCATGCGATAGCTCCAGAATGTGGCCGGACAGGCAGCAAGATCCGTCAGGACTCGTCGACGCGCTGATCATGGCCGGTGCCGAGGT
>DASYVY010000622.1:0-3810 GCA_035936535.1 Thermomicrobiales bacterium
GCTCCAGGGCTTGCTGCCCGGCCGCTTCGACGGACGCCGCCGTTTGCGCCGCGCCGTCCCGATCCTGGAAGTAGTTGATGACCACATCGGCGCCGCTTTCGGCGAACGCCCGGGCGATGCCCTGGCCGATCCCGCTGTCCGCGCCAGTCACGAACGCGACCTTGCCATCAAGACGTAGCTCCACGCGATGTCCCCTTTGTCGTGCGTTCTCGTGTGCAGGGCACCCCGCACACGAGGCTTCTCCAGGCGCCAGGTGCGGTAGGCAGCGGTGATGCGGCAAAGCCCATCGCTCACCGTCAGGCACGATGCCGCATTCTCGCAGAAGGAAAGCCACGATGTTTGCGTGGGTTCGACGAAGTCCTGGAGCGGTCGCGTCACTGATGATACCTCCTCGCTGAGGCGCCAGGGAGGCGACCTCACGGGGAGGGCAGAGCCAGGTGAGGCGCGGCAGTTTATGGGCATGGAACAGGCCACCATCGGTATCAGGGCCTCAGCCCCGTTTTCTGTGGGAGCGAGGTGGTCCTGCTGTCTCAGCTTACCAACTGTGGTAATGCCGATCATTCAAAGGGGGCGAATCAGCTCAGGGTGTCGCTGCCGGCCTTTCTACGGAAGTGCTCAATTCCCGCTCTGCGCCTGTCGCAGGGCGGCCGCGACGCGGGCGGGGGTGAAGGGGAGGCGGCGGAGGCGGGTGCCGGTCGCGTCGGAGATCGCGTTGCCGATCGCGGCGGCGACCGGACAGATGGCCGGTTCGCCCGCGCCCCAGGGCGGCTCGTCCGGTCGGTCGACTAGGATGACATCAATCTCCGGCACCTCCGGGAAGGTCAGGATCGGATACGACTCGAAGGTCAGACTGGTGATGCCGTCGGCATCCCAGGTGACCTCCTCCTTGAGCGTCCGGCTGATGCCCTGGATGATGTTTCCCTCGACCTGGTTGGCGACGCCGTCGTGGCTGATGATCCGGCCGCAGTCGTGGGCGACGACAATGCGATTCACCCGGACATCGCCGCTGGAGGGATCGACGCTGACGCGGGCGATCATCGCGACGTAGGCGTACTCGCCCTCGTACCGTGCGTAGGCGATGCCGCTGCCGTGAAGGATCCCGTCCGTGGAGCCGTTCCTGGCTCCGGAATGGGCGGCACCGCTCGTCCACCCCGCCGCTTGGGCCACACGCTCGATCACGGCGCGGGCACGCGGATCGGAGAGGTGCCGCAGCCGGAACGCGATCGGGTCGGCACCCGCCGCGCAGGCCAGCTCGTCCATGAAGCTCTCGATCGCGGTGGTGTTGGCGAATCCACCGAGGCTGCGCAGGGAGGATTGATGGAGCGGCCCCGCTTTGATCCAGTGGGCGGTGGTCGTGCTGTGCGGGATGTCGTAGGTGTGGGCGGCGTTGCGGTCGCCACCGCCAAAGCGATGCCGGTCGACGGGTGGGATCGGCGGGTCGATCTGGCTGGCCGCGAGCAGGAGCCCGGCATGCCCCCCGGGCCGGGTGCTGTGGGTGGGAGTGCGGACATCGTACCGCCATGAGGCGATCATCCCCGATCCGTCGAGCGAGCCGCTGACCTCGGAGACCATCGCCGAGCCCTTCGGCTCCAGGGCGAACTCGTCCCGCCGGCTCCACTGGACGCGGACCGGTCGCCCGACCGCCCGCGAGACCAGGGCGGCGTCGGCGCTGGCATCATCCGCGCCGTTGTGGCCGTAGCACCCCGATCCTTCCATGGAGATGACGCGAACCTGCTCCGGCAGGAGGCCGATCAGGGGCGCGATCGCATTCCGTAGGGGATAGACACCCTGCGTGCTCGACCAGATCGTTGCCCGGCCGGCGCGGACATCGGCGACCGCGCAGGATGGCCCCATCGACCCATGGGCCGCATACGGCACCTCGTACCGGGCACGAAGCGCGTGGTCGGCCGGAGGGAGATGGGCTGCGGGATCGTTTCCGGGATGGTCTCGCACATCGACCACCGCCGCCCGGCGGATCGTCTCGAAGAGGGTAGCCTGATCGGGCAGCGGATCGTGCTCGGTCCACTCGATACGAACGGCTTGAGCGGCTGCGATCGCGATCTCCTCCCGGTCGGCGACGACGGCGAGAAAGGAGCCGTTGCGGACGATCGCGACGCCGGGCAACGCCTCGGCGGCGGAGGTGTCGAGCGCGGCGATGCTGGCGCCGATCCCGGACGGGATGCGCCGGTGCGGCCGGATCACCCGCGCATGCAGCATCCCGTCGAGAACCAGGTCATGCACGTACCGGAAGGTCCCGTCCAGCATCGCCGGCAGCTCGATCCGGCCAGCCACCATCTGCTCCGCCCGGGAGTGTTGACGGGGCCCGGATGGCATCTCGTCCGGCACCGGGATATCCAGCGACACGTCCGCCAGCGCAGCGAGGGGGAAGCTGTGACCGGGATCGCTCCGCAGGGTGAACACGCCGTCATCCCAGACCACGTCATCGGCGGAGATTTCGAGGCGCCGGGCCGCTTCGGCCAGCAGCGCTCGCCGGGCTGCCGCAGCCGCTCGTTGGAGCAGCATCCCGGCACTCTGGATCGACTTGGAGCCGGCCGTATAGCCCTGATCGGGGACCCACGCGGTGTCGCCAAGGATCATCCGCACGCGCTGGACGGGAACTCCCAGCTCCGTGGCGACAATCTGGGCCAGGGCGATGCGGAGGCCGGTCCCCAGCTCCACCTTTCCCGAGAGGGCGGTGATTGTACCGTCCGGCATCAGCCGGATCCACGATCCGACTGTTTCGCCGGACCGGTCAAGCTTGTGGTCAGGCTTGTGGTCGGGCTCAATCCCCCGTCCTACCTCGCTCGTCATTCCGAGCTTGTCGAGGAATCCCGGCAGCTGCGTCGCGGCGGAGCCGGTGCTCGGCGAGTCCTGATCCGACTGCGCCGGATGCGCTTCGCGCGGGGTTTCCCATGCGGCGCTCCGGTGCAGCTGCTGGACAGGCTCTTCGGTCGCTGCTCTCCCACTGGATGGCGGCAGGGACGGATGACGATCAGGGTTGGACACAGTACTCGGGTCGATAGAGGAATCCGAACCGTCCGCATGGTGCAAAACCGCGGCGCGCTCCACGGCGCGGATGATCCGGGGGTGGCTGCCGCAGCGGCAGAGATTCTCGGCCAGAGCGTCCACGATCCGCGACCGGGTCAGGGCAGGCGGTTCGGCTCGCGTAGAGGAGAGCAGGGCAGCGGCGGTCATGACGATGCCGGGGATGCAGTAGCCGCACTGGGCCGCCCCCTCGGCGATGAACGCCTCCTGCAGGGGATGCATCACGCCGTCGGTGCCCAGGCCCTCCAGGGTGGTGATCTCGCCATCGCCAACCTCCCGGAGCGGGATCATGCAGGAACGACGCGCCAGGCCATCGACAAGTACCGTGCAGGCACCGCATTTGCCGATGCCGCAGCCGTACTTGGCAGCGGTCAGGCCGAGATCGTTGCGGAGGATGGAGAGGAGGGGCACGTCCGGCGCGGCGTCGATGTCGTGGCGCGTGCGGTTGACACTGATCTGCACGGGGCATCTCCTTGGTAACTGCTGGACTGCCGGTGCGCTGCCGGCGCACCGACAGGAGCGGCACGAGCGCTTGTCATAATGTCAAGCCAACTCGTGAAAACCCGTCGCGAAATCGGGGCCGAAACCGGGTTCTGGAACCGGGCGTTATAGGCTATGATGCTTCAGGATGCAACAACGCGGGAAACTGTTTTTATCCGGTTCCACGGCAGTGGCAATGCGCCGCCGATGAACAACCCGGAGCCCGAGCCGGACTACGTTGAACCGGACCCGGAGTACATCGAACCCGAGCCGGAACCTGAGTAC
>DASYVY010000623.1:0-2567 GCA_035936535.1 Thermomicrobiales bacterium
CGCCGGCCTTTCCTGCGCTGGCCATGATAGCGAATGGCGTTAGCCGCGTATGCAACATGGCGAAAGACGCCTGACAGGCCACTAGAGGCTGTTATGCACTTCCGGCCTCATACCGATGGGCAGGAAGGGTGACAGGCCTCCGGTTAGGAACCGAACTGCCTGTTCCACCGACTCGCCTCGACTGACACGGGCATGGCTGCCGTCCTTGCGGTCGCACCACTTCCGGAGCGAGGCGCTGAACGCCTCGATGGCCTGCCTGATGACGCCTCGACCGGTCAAAGTGCATTGGCTACGGGAGTCATGAGGCGGTGCCCTCGGTGACGTCCACGCCGCCCCAATCTTCTCCGGCACCCGCCATGTTCTGTGAACGACCGGAACCCGTAATAACCCGTAACCCGGCTGCTCATCCTGACCGCACCGGGCCTGATTCGCGAGGCGGCGAGTTATCGGCGACGAGCAAAGGACTTACCGAAGGGTCTCGTATCCCGTGCAGGCCGCGAAAGGTAGAATGCTTGATGTGATAGCAGGTCCTTACGGAGAGGATATGCGGTATGGAAACGGTCGTCTCGCTGGATGGCACGGCTATCGCCTACGAGCGAACCGGCCATGGCCCACCCCTTGTGCTCATACACGGGACCGGGCGCGATCGCTCACATTGGACGCACAGCCTCCCGGAACTCACGCGACATGCGACCGCGTATGCCATTGATCGGCGCGGACGTGGGAAGAGCGGCGATGCGGACCGCTATGCCATCGAACGGGAAGCAGAGGATGTTCTCGCGCTCATCGATGCTATCGGCAAGCCCCCCTTCCTGCTTGGTCACTCATATGGCGCGATCGTCGCGCTGGAAGCGGCATTGCGTACGGATCGCCTGCAGGGTCTGATCCTCTACGAGCCTCCCCTCAGCGTGGGAGCAGACCAGGTACCACCCGAACTCGGTGACAAGCTCGAAGCGCTGATGGCCACCGGGGACCGGGAGGCGGTTCTCGTCACCTTCCTGCGGGAAGGACCACGGTACCCGCCAGAGGTGATTGCAGCGCAGCAAGCACGCCCCGACTGGTCAGACCGGCTCGGCTTTGCCCATACGCTTCCACGAGAGACACAAGCGGTACCCCGGTACGTCTTCGAACCCAGCCGCCTGACGGGGCTGCATGTGCCGACCTTGTTGCTCTTAGGGAGCGAAAGCCCACCGTTTTTCCGGCAGGCCATCGAGGCGCTCGACACGGCGTTGCCGGAGAGCGAGGTGGTGGTGTTGCCGGATCAGCACCATAACGCGATGGAAGCCGCTCCCGCGCTGTTCGCCGGGGCAGTGCATCGCTTCGTCGAGGATCATACCGATGGCGATGGCGACAAGGATCGTCAAGGGGCCGATCCAGAAGGCCCTGCCCGTCACCCTCGTTAGCTGACCGCGGCGTGTGCAGCCGGTCGAACACATGAGTTAACAGTTCATCGACCAGGCCGACGTGCGTCCAGAACGACTCGATCTCAGCATGCTACGGCTTCCATGTGGTCGACGCTCCACCGGCGAAAAGGCTTCCGTCTACCTACACAGTGTGAGCCTGGTTGGTGTGGTCCTGCTTGGGGAACTGGAGATCAACCGGTCTCGGCACATCATCGACCGATACCACCACGCTCGCCCCGGAGGACCGCCCTTCCGTGCCGCCAACTCCCAAACCCGATCACCCAAGCGACTCCGCCATCGGTGGGCGGCTCCTGCTCACGCTGGCGCTGCTCTCCGCGCTGGGTCCGCTGGCGATCGACGCCTACCTGCCTGGGTTCACGGCGATGGCGGACGACCTCGACACCCCGGCATCGTCGATCCAGCTCACCCTTACCACCTTCCTGTTCGGACTCGCCCTCGGGCAGCTCGTGATCGGCACGCTGTCCGACCGGTTCGGCCGGCGGCGACCGCTGCTGATCGCAATGTCGATCTGTACGCTGGCGGGGATTGGCTGCGCCCTTGTCCCAAGCATCGAGCTGCTGGTCCCGCTCCGGTTCGTCCAGGGCTTCACCGGCGCCGCCGGTGTCGTGATCGCGCGCTCGATCGTCCGTGACCTGACCGACGGCCGCGCCGCCGTCCGTACCTTCAGCCTGCTTGCGGCGATCACCTCCTTCGCTCCTGTCGTCGCCCCGCTGCTCGGTGGCGCCCTGATGCCGCTGGTCGACTGGCGCGGGGTGCTCGGCGCCGTCGCCCTGATTACCGCGCTGATGCTGCTGGCCGCGTTCCTCTCCGCGCCGGAGTCCCTGCCGGTCGAGCGGCGCACGGACGGCGGCGTCGGAGCCACGTTCAGGCTTGCCGCCGACCTCATTGCCAATCGGCAGTATGCCGGCTACCTGCTGACGAACGCCTTTACCTTCGGAGCGCTGTTCGCCTACATCTCGGCGTCACCGTTTGTCTTCCAGAACGTCTTCGGGCTCTCATCGGGGACCTATTCCCTGGCATTCACGTTCAACTCGGTCGGGCTGATCATCGCCAGCGCGACCAATGCGCGCATCGTCTCCCGGATCGAGCCCGCGACGATCCTGTTCGTTGCCCAGATCGCGATGAACCTGGTCATCCTGATCC
>DASYVY010000624.1:0-2021 GCA_035936535.1 Thermomicrobiales bacterium
TGTAACGTGAGCGATCCCGTGTCCATCGTGTCGCCCCGGCTGGATCCAAAGCCGTGGGGAGGCCGGGAACTCGCTGCATTCGGCCTTGACTTGCCTGACGGGAATCCGATCGGCGAAGCGGTTATGACATCTGGCGAGGCACCAGTGGTCAGCGGCTACGGAGCCGGTCGCCCGCTCGGGGAGATCGTCGAGGACGACCCCGACCGGCATCTTGGCCCCCGGGCACGGGCAGTCCTGCCCGGCAGACCGCTGTTTCCCCTGCTGGTCAAGCTCATCGACGCCGGGGACAACCTTTCCATCCAGGTCCATCCGGATGATGCCGGGGCAGCGGCGTATGACGCGCCGGGCAAGACCGAGGCCTGGCACGTGATCGCCGCACGTCCGGGAGCCCGCCTGTTCGCCGGACTCCGGCCCACTGTCGACCTCGATACGCTCATGGCGGCGGCCGAGGCGCGGGACGGATCGGTCGCGACCCTCATGCGGACCATTCCGGCCGCGGTCGGCACGAGTATCCTGCTGCCGGCGGGCACCATCCACGCGCTCGGTGCCGGTGTTGTTGTCTATGAAATCCAGCAGCCATCCGATCTGACGTTCCGCCTCGACGATTGGGGCCGCACCGATGCCCAGGGGCGTCCCCGGGATCTCCATCACAACGAGGGGTGCGATGCGGCACAGATGGGCATGGCGCCCGAGCTTGTCCGCCCCGTGCGACGCCGTGTCGCGATCGGCGAGCGCCATCTCCTGGCCGCGTGCCGCTATTTCATGCTCGAGCGAATTGCCCTTCCCGCGGGCGGAAGCGTTCCGCTCACCGCCACCGGAAGCCCCATTGTCGTGACCGTGATCTCGGGTTCGGCCCAGCTCGGCCGGCATCCGATGGCGAAGGGGACAAGCGGCGTGATCTGGCCTGTCGATGATAGGGCGACGCCGTTGCGGGCGACCGCGCCCATGATCGCACTGGTCGGCCGGGTACCAGATCTCGTGCAGGATGTCGTGGCGGTCGCGAGGAGAGCCGGCGCCAGAGACGACGAGATCGCCGCGCTTGGTGGCCCGCTCAACGACGTCGCCGCGCTGCTCGCCGGAAGGGCTCGTGACCTGTGAGAGAGACCCATGTCACACGTGAATCCCGTGCCGTCGGCTGTCTTGTCGGGCTCGGCTGCGGGGATGCGCTGGGCGGTGCGGTCGAGTTTCGCTCTCGTGACGATCTGGACCGTTCCTTCCCGCGCGGTGTCCGCGAGATTATGGGCGGAGGCCCGCATCGACTGGAACCGGGCGAGGTGACCGACGACACGCAGATGGCGCTGGCGATCGCCCGTGCCTGCACGGTCGAGGGCATCGATCTCGATTTGGTCGCGAGCAACTTCGTAGAGTGGTATCGCAGCGGTCCGAAGGATATCGGGATCGCCACCAGGAACGCGCTTGCCCTGATCAGCCAGGGAGTTCCATGGCGGGAGGCAGGTGAACGCCTTCAACGCGCGAGCCAGCAAGGAGTGGCGGGCAACGGAACCGTGATGCGATGCGCCCCCCTCGCGTTGCGGTTCCGCAACGACCGCCAACGACTTGTCCTGGCGTCCCTCGACACCTCGCGGATGACCCACGCCGATCCACGTGCGACCTGGGGTGCGGTGGCGCTCAACCAGGCTATCGTGCATCTGCTCGATGGTGGCGATCCCGAAGGCATCCTGGACGTTGCCGTGAGCGATATCGAGGAGCCGGCAGTCGCGGACGCGATCCTCTCGGTGCCTGGCATGTCGCGGGGCGATCTGCGCTCCGGCGGCTACGTGCTGGATACGCTGACGTCCTCGTTCTGGTGCGTGGTTAACCGGAGTGGGGTGGAAGAAGCGATCGTGGCCGCGGTCAGTCTGGGGGATGATGCCGACACTACCGGTGCCGTGACCGGGGCGCTTGCCGGGGCGGCTCATGGTGTGGAGGCGATCCCCGAGCGATGGCGAAACCGGCTGCTGGTCCTTGACGAGCTCGATTACCTAGCGCGACAGCTCATCGCCTGGAGCGACCCTCCCCAG
>DASYVY010000625.1:0-2379 GCA_035936535.1 Thermomicrobiales bacterium
ATCGTGGTCGGCGACCACCGGCAGATGCCGCCGATCGTCAAGAACGACTGGTCGAGCGAGCCGCGCCGGACGTTCCAGGAATTCCGCTCCTACGAATCGCTGTTCCTCGCGCTGCTGCCGCTGGCGCCGCCGATGATCAAGTTCGAGGAGAGCTTCCGGCTCCACGCCGAGATGGCCGAGTTCCTCCGCCGCGAGATCTACCACAAGGACGGCATCGCCTATCACTCCCGGCGCCATGGCCTGATCGAGGAACGGCCGATCGAGGATCCGTTTGTTGCCGCCGTGCTGTCTCATCAGCACCCGCTGACCATCGTGGTCCACGACGAGTCGGAGAGCCAGCACCGCAACCGGTTCGAGCAGGAGCTGATCGCACCGGTGCTCCAGGTACTCGCGGACGGCGACGGTTACGCGCTCGATCCGGTTGAGGGCCTTGGGGTAGTCGTCCCGCACCGGGCGCAGCGCGCCGCCCTGCAGGAGGGCATTCCTTCCCTGACGAGGATCGATCAGGACACCGGCACGATCGCGCTCTCGGCGGTGGACACCGTCGAGCGCTTCCAGGGCGGGGAGCGAACCGTCATCCTGATCAGCGCCACCGAGAGCGACCGGGAGTACCTGCTCGTCTCCGGCAAGTTCCTGCTCGATCCGCGGCGCCTGACCGTGGCGTTGAGCCGGGCCAAGCGAAAGATGGTGCTGGTGGCGGCGCGCTCGGTATTCGAGCTGTTCAGCGCGGACGAGGAGACGTTCGAGAACGCCCAGCTCTGGAAGAACCTGCTGCGCCGCACATGCACGGTCCCGTTGTGGAGCGGTGAGCGCGGCGGCGTCCCGGTCGAGGTCTGGGGCAACCCGTCACCACGGTCCGACACGATTGGACCGGCATCCACCTGAGGGATTGGCGGCGCTCCCTCCCCGTCGGGGACGATCACAGACGATGGCGACGCCATCAATGGGCCGCTGCCGATACACGATCGGTCCTTACAGCGCCCGGTGGCTGGCACAGGAAACCGGGCGGGAGCGTATTCAGGATTGGCTGACATGACCAGATTCGTCATCGACGCAGGTGTGGGGCTCCATCTGGTCGCCGAGGGAATTGAGGTCAACCCGGACCACGACCTCCTCGCTCCGACACTGTTTCGGTCCCAGGTTCTATCGCTCGCCCACGAGTCGGTCATGCGTGGGGAGCTCCCGGCCACTGTCGCGCTCGAGCAGCTCGAGCGGCTCAGGCAGATCAGGATCCGCCTGCTTGGGGATGCGGTCCTCCGGCGGTTAGCCTGGAAGATTGCCGACCAATTGGAGTGGACGTCTACCTATGATGCCGAATACATCGCGCTCACCCAGCTGCAGGGAGACGCCTTCGTGACGCTTGACACGGAACTGGCACGTCGTGTCGAGGGGATTGTCGCCATAGCAACGGTCAACGATGTGGGTTAGTACGGGAAACGTGGTGTCCCACGCATGCGTCGGATCGGGACGTGCCGACTCCCGATCCGCCTGCGTCAGTCCTGCTACACGAAGTACAGGCACGACTCCTTCCGCTCTCCCCGTCGCCATCCTGTTCCGGCGTGGGACGCAACTAACCCCGGCGGGTGATGCAGGCCCGCCGGGATTCGTCGTATGTGTCGTGATTCAGGTGATTGCCGGCCCGGCGGGCCCGGTGGGATCGGTCAGCGACCGACATCCCGCCCCGCTACCACCGGATGACGACTCGCGTCCCGATCGGCGTCATGTTGTACAGCGTCGCCGCGTTGCCCACGGACAGGTTCACGCAGCCATGGCTGACGTTCCGCCCGTTGACCGCCGTCCAGTACGTGCCATGGATGGCATGGCCACGGTTCGTGAAGTACATCGTGTAGGGCACATCCGGCAGCTAGCCGTACGTGTTCATGTTCTCGTACCGGTACTTCGAGGTGATCCAGAACGTGCCCGTCGGCGTGTCGTAGCCGGGCCTACCGATGTTGTTGACCGCCCGGAACACCTGCGTGTTGCCGCGGAAGGCGTACAGCAGGTGATCGGACTTGTCGACGAGGATCCAGAACTCGCCGCTGCCGGTGCTTGGCGGAGGATTCTGCGGTCTGGGTGTCGGCGTTGACGGTGCCGGCCGGTTCGGTGCCTGCGACCCGCGTGAGGACGACGCGCCGGACTGCGATCCGCTCCGGGTTCCCCGGGCGGGCGCGGCCTGCTGCACTTCCTGGTCAGCCTCCGGCTCGACGTACTCCAGCTCGGGCTCGGGTTCGATGTACTCCGGCTCCGGTTCAACGTAGTCCGGCTCGGGCTCCGGGTTGTTCATCGGCGGCGCATTGCCACCGCCGTGGAACCGGATAAAAACAGTTTCCCGCGTTGTTGCATCCTGATGCATCATAGCCTATAACGCCCGGTTCCAGA
>DASYVY010000626.1:0-4610 GCA_035936535.1 Thermomicrobiales bacterium
GGCCGATGGTACATCCCACAGCGATGAGAAGCGCCTTGGCTTGGGGGGCGACGCGTTGGTGCCTGCTCTGTAGCACCGTCCTGACCCGGTTCGCGATCCGGCTCGTCGGGGACAGGGAGAGTCTGGCAACCCATCTCTGGCTCTGCCACGGAACCGTGCCGGTCATCACCAGGAAACCGTTGCCTCGCACTGGACACGAGACTTGGGCCCGCACGCAATACCCGGACGCCGATTGGTCGACGTATCGGCATTGGCCAGATGGTCCGCTGCAGAACACTGGTGTGCCGAGCTAATCCTCGGTCACGGGAGCAAACGCGTCAGCTGTGGTTCCTGCGCGGGCTACTTGCCCCTTGCCGGTCACCGGTTCTCGCACGCCATCGATCTCCACCCTGACGTAGGTGTGGAACCATTCGCGAAGTTGTCGCTCGAGCCCCATTCGTCGGTCGGCATGGGATGGCTCATCCACGAGATTGGTGCGTTCTCCCGGGTCCTGGAGCAGATCGTACAACTCGTGAGGACCATATGGGAATCGGTGAACGTACTTCCAGTCCCTGGTCCGGATCATCCGCACGGGTCCATACTCGTCGAACACCACGACATGTCCTCGTTCTGCCCCATTGTGCCCCTCGCTCAGCAGGCCCAGGAAACTCTTGCCCGGCAAGCTGGCGGCATCCGGATTCTCAAGCCCCGCGTATTCGAGCAACGTCGGCATGAAATCGTAACCACTCACAAGCTCATGCCGGACGACCCCTTCCGCGATCCGGCCCGGATGGCTCCAGATCGCCGGAACTTTCACCGAGCTGTCGTACATGTTCTGGGGAAACGTCCCATTGCCCTTGCCCCAGACGCCGTGGTGCCCGCAATTGAACCCGTTATCGCTCAGGAAACAGATCACGGTCGATTGGCGAAGCCCGAGCGCGTCGAGCCGCTCGATAATGCGGCCGATATTGAGATCCATCGCCGTCACGGCCGCGAAGTACCCCTTGAGATTGGCTCGCGGATCGGACCTGGCCGAGGCAGGAACCGTATTCCTGAGGCTCCACGGATGCTCCGGCTCCTGCGGGCACGACGCGAACGGACAGTCGTCGTAGGAATCGACGATATCCTGCGGGTGCTCGCCCACCCACGGGCTATGTGGTGCCGTGTAGTGGACGCTCAGGTGAAACGGCGCATCCCTGGTGGCGTGCTGATCGAGAAAGGCCAATGCGTCGTCGGTGATCGCGTCGGTCAGGTAGCCCGGCTGGATGATCGGCTCGCCGTCGCGGATCATCGGCGCATCGGTGTATGGCCCGCCGCCGGATTGATGGGCGAACCAGTGGGAGTAGCCCTTCTGCGGCGTGATGCTGTCGCCGAGGTGCCACTTGCCGCTCAACCCGCATACGTACCCAGCGCCAGCCAGGAGTTCGGTGTACGCGGGTTGGCCAGAGAGATACTCGATCGCATCCTCCCCGATGTTGCCCCCGCGCAGCCAATCATGAATGCCATGCTGGGAGGGGATACGACCGGTAAGCAGGGACGCCCGCGCCGGTGAGCAGACAGGTGATGTACAGAAGAAGTTCTCGAACCGGGTTCCCGTCGCCGCGAGAAGGTCAAGATTGGGCGTCCGGATCTCGTCATTGCCCGCCGCCCCCAGCGCCCAGGGGCCCTGATCGTCGGACAGGATCACCACGATGTTCGGCCGCTCCCCGGATTCCGCCGTTTTGCGCTCCGGATTCGCCGCATTCTGCATTCGCATCGAATCTCAACCTCGCCCCTGAATCGACGGCCAATCGTGGTCGACGGTGCTCCCTGCCATTATTCCTGCGCTCCGCAGGCCGATGGGGAGCAGCGAGTCCGCGTAACCGAGGCACGCGGATCCCGTCTGAGCAGAACCGCATGATAAGGTGGAGTGACTGTCAAAACTCCGCACCGGGTGTTCCTGTGCGGAGGATGATCATGCGTCATCAGGGGATCTCTCGCGCGTGCGCGTCTCGGCCCGTCACTATTGGCGGCTCCTCTCCATCTATCTCAAGCCCCAGGGCAAGCGGGCGATCCTGCTTGGCGCTCTGCTGCTGGTCAGCATCGCACTCAACCTGATCTCGCCCCAGATCATGGCGCGCTTCATCGACCGCGCTATTGCCGGGGATCCGCTCGACTCGCTGTTCCGGCTTGCCGGCCTCTTCCTGGCAATCGCCATCCTCACCCAGATCGTCACCCTTGCGGAGGTCTGGGTCGCGGAGAACGTCGGCTGGACCGCGACGAACAATCTTCGAAGCGACCTTGCGCTGCATGTGCTCCGTCTGGATCCGGCCTTTCACAATGCGAACACCCCCGGCGGGCTGATCGAGCGAGTCGACGGCGATGTCGGCAAGCTCGGCAACTTCTTCGCCCGGTTCGTCGTCCAGGTCCTCGGCAATGCCCTGCTCGCGATCGGGATATTCATCCTGCTGTTCCGGATCGACTGGCGCGTGGGCGGCGCCCTCGTCCTCTTCTCGGTGGTGGCCATCGCCGTCATCAACAGCCTGCGCGATGTCGCCGTGCCGTACTGGACGGCCGAGCGGGAATCCAGCTCGCGGCTGTTCGGCTTTATCGAGGAGCGCCTCGCGGGCACGGAGGATATCCGCTCCGCCGGTGCTACCGCCTATGTCATGCGCAGCAACCACGAGCGGGCGCGGGACTTCCTCCGTGCCCGGCTCAAGGCCTCCGTGATCGGCGCGACGACCGGTACCTCCTCGGTCCTGATGTTCGCGGCGGGCACCGCTATCTCCCTCGGCATTGGGGCCTGGCTCTACCACGACGGCGCGATCACGATCGGCACGGTCTACCTGATCTACCAGTACGCGAACGTGCTCAGCCAGCCGATCGAGCAGATCACCCGCCAGATGCAGGACCTGCAGCAGGCCGGAGCGAGCGTCGGCCGCGTCCAGGAGCTGCTCGATACGCAGCCGACGATCAGGGACGGGCAGGCCGATTCGGACGTCCTGAAGGTGCCCCCGTCCGCATCTCCTGCCGGTGCTCCGCTTTCGGTGGAGTTCGAGAGCGTGACGTTCGGCTACTCGCCGGACGAGCCGGTGATCCGGGACATCTCCTTCCGCCTCGAGCCCGGTTCCGTGCTCGGGTTGATCGGGCGCACCGGCAGCGGCAAGACGACGATCACCCGCTTGCTCCTGCGCCTCCACGATCCGACCATCGGCACCGTCCGCATCGGGGGAAAAGACCTTCGGGAGTTCCGCCTGGCCGAGCTCCGCGAGCAGATCGGTGTCGTCACCCAGGACATCCAGCTTTTTCAGGCCAGCGTGCGTGACAACCTGACGTTTTTCGACCCGACCGTCGACGATGACCGGATCATCGAGATCCTGCAGGATCTCGGGCTCACGCGCTGGCTGGGATCGCTGCCGGACGGCCTGGACACGTCGCTCGCCTCGGGCGCGGGCGGTCTTTCGGCCGGGGAGGCCCAACTGCTCGCGTTCGCCCGGGTGTTTCTGCACGACCCGCGGATCGTGATCCTCGACGAGGCATCGTCCCGCCTCGACCCCGCCACCGAACGTCGGCTGGAGCGGGCGGTCGATCGCCTGCTCACCAACCGGACCGGGATCGTCATCGCCCACCGCCTGGCGACCGTGCAGCGGGCCGACCAGATCATGGTGCTGGCGGACGGCCGGATCGTCGAGCATGGCCCGCGAAGGCAGCTCGCCGCCGATCCCGGCTCGCGCTTCGCCGGCATGCTCCGGACCGGAGAGGATCTGACAGGGCATTCCGCAACCGGGACGGTTTCCGCCGATCGTGAGCCCGAACCCGCCACCGGAGCGCGGCCATGAAGCCTTGGCGGTTTGTGGTGGCGATGGTCCGCTTCCAGCCCTGGCTGTTCGCCGCCAGCGCGTTGACCGCGAGCACGCTGTTCTATCTCGTACCGCTGCTGCCGGGACTGGTCGTCCGCGAGTTCTTCAACGCGCTGACCGACCCGTCATCGGCAAACATGGGGCTCTGGACGCTCCTCGCGCTGCTGGTCGGCATCGGCGCGGGCCGGATGGCCGGGCTGATCCTGGGGGCGCTCTGCGAGGTGACGTTCAACCAGTACGTCGAGGCCCTGCTCCGGAAGAACATGCTGCGCCGCGTGCTGGAACGTCCCGGAGCGCGGGCGGTACCGATCTCGCCCGGTGAAGCGGTCAGCCGATTCCGGGATGACGTCACGGTCGCCAGCAGCTTCCTGAGCTGGACGCTCGACCCGATCGGGCAGGCGCTGGTGCTGGTGATCGCCGTCAGCTTCCTGCTCAGCATCGATGCTCTCCTCACGGTCGGCGTGTTCCTGCCGCTGGCGGCGGTGATCGTGATCGCGCGGGTCGCCGGCAGCCGGGTCGAGCGCTTCAGCAAGGCCAATCAGGAATCGATCGGCGCCGTCACCGGCCTGCTGGGCGAGATGTTCGGCGCGGTTACCGCCGTCAAGGTTGCCGGGGCCGAAGGGCGGGTCGTCGATCACTTCCGGGTCGTCAACGACATCCGGCGCCGGGCCACGCTCAACCATCTGGTGCTCGACGAAATCCTGCGATCGCTCTCGACGAACATGGCCAATATCGGCACCGGCATCATCCTCATGCTCTCGGCGCAGTCGATTCGCTCGGGTGACTTCCTGT
>DASYVY010000627.1:0-3462 GCA_035936535.1 Thermomicrobiales bacterium
CTGCCTGACGGCGGGATCGTGACCGTCTCAGCTCGCGAGCGATGTCGCTCAGGCTCTGGGCGGGGACAACGGCGCAGCCGAGCTCGTTCGAGACTTCGTCGACAGTCTTGTCGTCGAGAAGCGTTCCGGTGCGATCAGACAGCATCCGGCTGGAGACGAAGAGCGGACCTTCGATTGGCCGGTTCTCAAACGCTTGCAACAGGTCAGCGCCGGTAAGGAGACCTGACACGGTAATCTCTGGGCCAAGGTATCGATTCTCGACCGCCACAACTTCGAGACAGGCTCCTGTCCGCGCATTGAAGCGCGTCACGGTCTCGCACATCGTGGCGGCGATCAACGTACCGCAGGCGAGCGTGCCCGAGATGCCGGAGAGCGAGCCAGCTCGTGCCCGCCGGAGATAACGCTCTGTCTGTTCCAGGAAGTGCCGGGTGATGCCGATGCCGTCCTCGATCTGCGGATAGCCATCGTAGACGTCAGCCCCTGGGACCGGCTGACCCGACATCAGATAGAACTCGTCACCGAGATGGAAGAACGTCTCGCCCCGCTCCCGGCGGAAGCGCTCCTGCCACGCCTCCGCCTGGGCAATCACCGCGAGCGCTTCTCCCGGCTCGTAGCGCCGTACTGATATCTGCTTGCCGGGGAGTAAGCGCATACACGTCCTCGACATCCGCACCTGTTTGCTCTGCCGCTCCTGCCCGTGTTTCGTTAGCCCGACAGGGACCCCGGCGATGGAGAGCAGCCGAGGACCGAACGAAGCCAAGTCGGACAAGCTACGGTCCAAATCGGGACCGTCATTCACCCCTGGGCAGAGCACTAATTGGGCGTGGAAGTCGATGCCCGCCCGCTCCAGCCGGGCGAGATGCTCCATGATCAGCGCACCCTTGGGATTGCCAACCAGTGCTACACGAAGGCCGGGATCGGTAGCGTGTACCGACACATGCATCGGGCTAATATGCTGCTCCTCGATGCGCCGCCAGTCGTCTTCGGTCAGGTTCGTCAGTGTCACGAAGCTGCCGTAAAGCATCGAATACCGGTAATCGTCGTCCATGACGTAGAGCGAGCGGCGCATCCCCTTGGGTATCTGCTTGATGAAGCAGAACGGGCAGGCATTTTCGCAGACACGTACTCCGTCGAATGTCGGGTCCGCAAAGGTCACGCCCCAGAACTCGTCGCCCTCCAACTCGAGCTCGAATCGCCGCGTCGCACCCGCGCGCTCGACTTCAAGCGCAACGGATTCCGACTGCGCGAGATACTGGAACTCCAGGGCATCTTCGACCGCCCGTCCGTTGACCGACGAAATGCGATCACCGGGAGCGAGCCCGAGCTCATGGGCCAATGAACCGGGGGCGATGGCGTCTATGAGCCCCGGCGTCTCGGGGGGCAGTGCGACGCGATGACTGGAAAGCGGGCTGACAGCGGGCATGAGGCTCCAGGATGCGAAAGAAACAACGTGGCTTGGCTGACCCCCTTCAGTGCCTGAAAGTCTACCATGCGTCGCGTTCTCGGCCGGCTAATCGCTACGCCGGTAAACCAGTGCTATCCAATCTTCCATCTGATTCCGTCGGACCAACTCCAGGCCATGCCGCTGGTAGTATGTTTGAACCTCGGCTTCGCGTCCTTCGATGATTCCGCTTAATAGTAAGGTCCCGCCTGGCGCCATGTGGCGGACGACATCCTCCGAGAGCTCGATCAGGATGCGAGCGATGATGTTAGCCAGAACGAGGTCGTACGTCCCGCCGAACGGCTCGTCCGGACCAACGCTGCCTTGTTCCATCCGCAGGTCGTCCGTGACGCCGTTGCGATCCCGATTCTCCCGGGCGACTCGCACCGAGACCGGCTCGATATCAACCGCGTCCACTGCGGTCGCGCCAAGCTTCATTGCCGCAATCGCCAGCACCCCAGAACCCGTTCCGATATCGAGCACGCGCTGTCCGGCGACGAGCTCGTTTTCCAGCTCGACCATACAGAGCCGCGTGGTGGGATGCGTGCCGGTCCCGAACGCCATACCAGGGTCCAGCTCGATCACGACGTCATCGTTCACCGGGTCGTAGTCTCGCCAGGGAGGCCGGACCACGACGCGGTTGCCGACTCGAACCGGATCGTAATGATCTTTCCAGGCGTTCGCCCAATCCTCTTCATTCCGTGACTCGACGCGGAGCCCGCTGACGCTGCGGACGCGTCCGATGTACCAGAGTGCATGGCGAATCGCCTCATGGGTCTCCTCTTCCACGTCGGCGGCAGCCACGAAGGTGCGAACCGTCACCGGACGCGACAGGTCGACAGCCAGATTGTCACCATCGCGCTCCTGATGGAAGGGCTCCTCGATCACCACGCCCTCTTGGTAGCCGTGACGGGCGAAGACCTCGGCAACCGGCTCCACGGCTTCATGATCGACCTCGACCGAAAGCTCTAGCCACCCCCCGGCCCTGCATTCCCCACCGTTCTCAGCCCCGCTCATAGGGCGATATCGGTCAAGTCGCCGGCGTTGATCCGGGCGGGGTGGCCGGTGACTGAAGCACCACGGCCGACAATCGAATGTGTCAGCACCGTGCCCTGGATGGTTGCATCATCTTCCAATATCACGTCGCTGAGAACAGCATCACGGACCGTCACGCCGTCTCCCACACTCGCGTACGGGCCGATCACGGCGCGCTCCAGCACGGCGTTCTCTGATACATACGAAGGCTGAACAACGGTGACTCCGTCGAGGGCCGGTGTCGAGGGGCTCATGCGGTCCAGGAGGTACTTGTTGGTCCCAAGCAGTGCTTCCGCGTTCCCACAATCCTCCCAGGCAGTTACGGGAGCGGTGACGATTTTTGCGCCCGCGTCGATCATCAGCTGAAAGGCGTCGGCAATGAAGTACTCGCCCTTCGTCTTGATGCCCTTGGCTATCTGCTCCTCGATCGCCTCGAAGAGCGTGTCCATCCGCTTCACGTAATAGATCCCGATGACCGCGAGGTTTGATATCGGTTCTTGGGGTTTCTCGACCAATTTGGTGATTCGATCCCCTTCGACAACCGCCACACCCAGCGCCGACGGATCCTCCACCTCTTTCGTGAACATCACCGCATCGGCGTCAGTTGAGCATAGTGACGTGAAATCCGCCTCGAAGATCATGTCCGGGAAAAGGATCAGGGCGTCGCCGTGGACATGCTCCCGCGTGCGGATGATGGCGTCGGTCTGGCCGAGCATCTCGGGCTGCTCGATGAACGCCATCGGCAACTCGTACTGTGAGCGCGCCCATTCCTCGATCTGTTGACCCAAGAATCCGGTGATGAAAATCAATTGTTCCGGATCGGCCGGCATGACGCGGTCCAAGACGTGGGCAAGCATGGGCTTTCCCGCGAGACCGACGAGCGGTTTGGGCTTGCTCCAGGTCTGCGGTCGTAAACGTGTTCCGAATCCCGCGACGGGGAGAATGACATCCACCGGCCTCCTCGCTTCCTGCTCGTATGTGTTCGA
>DASYVY010000628.1:0-1913 GCA_035936535.1 Thermomicrobiales bacterium
CTCAACGCCGTGGTAGCGACCAACATCCGCCCGTTGGCCCGACTGCGCGAGCGGCGGAACGGCTACCATATCGCCGTTGTCAAGGAGGCCATGAATTTGCTCGGCCTGCCGGGCGGCGCGGTCCGCTCACCGCTACTGCCGGTGGCGGCGGAGGATCGCGAGGAACTGCGGCGGATCCTGGCGACCATCGGGCTACTCGGACATGATGCTTGACGCCTGCGGTCGTGGCTGGCCAGGCCGGTCGACCCAGCACCGACACCCTCTCATGAGCTGGGAGCTGAATGCGACATCCGGCGACCAGAGGATCGACGGTTGTGCCCAGCCGCGGGACGGAACATCGTTTCGCGCTGACACCATGAGGGACCTTCGCCGGTCCGCCCGACACCACGGGCTGTCGATGAGCTATCTATTCCAGTTCAATCTCCACAGCTATGCAATACCAACGGTCCCGATGGGGCGGGGCCGGTGGGGGATTCCCGGCGCGGCGCACGAGCCGAACGCATCGGTTCTGATCGACGAGCACCTGATCCCCTGCGTCAAAACAGTGGCCGGCGTCATCGTCGCCTGGTGCGGCGTGACCGCCACGTGAAGGAGTATCGCCACATGCCCGACAGCCAAGGCCGCATGATCGTCGACTGCCACACCCACCTGATGTGGTACCCGGACCACGTCGGGGAGCAGTACGCGGAGGAAGCGCTCGCTTCGAAATTGATCAAGCTCAAGTATTCCGGAGGAGAGGCCTACGCTGGCCGGCTCGATCTCCACTCCTACGATGCCAAACCCGAGGATCACTGGGCGGTCTCGGAGCCAGCGGACAAGGTCGTCGTCTTCGGACTCCAGGCGAAGGCGGTCGGGGTCTGGGTCCCGAATGAGGTCATCGCCGACTACGCCCGACAGCACCCGGAGAAGGTGGTCGGCTGGGCCTCGATCGATCCCAACGAGCCGGACTGCGTCGAGCAACTCGTCTCCTGCGTGGAGGAGCTGGGGCTACGAGGGTTGAAGCTCGGACCGGTCTACCAGCACTTCGATCCGCAGGACCGCAGGCACTGGCCGCTGTTCGCCAAGTGCCAGGAACTGGGCCTGCCGATCATGTGGCACCAGGGCGCGACCTTTCCCAGTCGGGCGCGGCTCAACTGGGGCCTGCCGCTCCAACTCGAGGACATCGCGATGGAGTTCCCCGACCTCAAGATGATCGTTGCCCATCTCGGTCACCCGTGGGAGGAAGATCTGGTCGTCTTGATCCGCAAATGCCCCAACGTCTACACCGACATCTCAGCCGTCCACTATCGTCCCTGGCGGTACTGGCAGGCGATGGTGACGGCGATGGAGTACGGGGTCACGCACAAGATCTTGCTCGCCTCGGACTTTCCCTCGGGCACCGTCACCAACGTGATCCATGGCCTACGCAACGTCAACACGCCGATTGAGGGCACGAACCTGCCGCGGATCCCGACCGAAATGCAAGACCAGATCATCTACGAGAATTGGAAGGCGTTCTTTCCGGAATGGGTGTGATGCGTGGATGGCTGTTGCGCCGACCCTCCGCACAGAGGCTGAGGACGCCCGTGGGTGACCCGTCGCCGTTGGGCACGGGATTCCCTCCCGCCGGTCGACCAATCACCAGCGACCGGCTACCGCGAAGATGATCGTTCCTTCGGCACCCGCGGGGCACGGGCCCACACTCAAGGTTGGATGATGACGAAACACCTGTTGCTCCAGGAGCTGACGCGGGATGAGGCGAAGGCCATCGCGCCGGAGGCGGTGGCGGTGCTCCCCGTCGGAGCGACCGAACAGCACGGTCCGCACCTGCCGGTCGGCACTGACGCGTTCGCCGTTGAGCACATCGCCCGCGAGGCAGCGGCCATCGTGGCGCAGGATGTCCCGATCGTGGTCACGCCGACGTTGCCCTTCGG
>DASYVY010000629.1:0-4354 GCA_035936535.1 Thermomicrobiales bacterium
GTGATGCCCTCACCCGCAAGACCGGCCACTTCAGCATTCGCCCTTTGATCCTGATCGCGAAAGACACAAGCCATGCCCGACCGCTCCGATATCCTGGATCTGCCTCCCGATCTGCCCGCCCCCGCGGATGATGGCGCGTGCGATCACCTGACGGGGATGGCCATGCCGCGGCTCCGGTTGCCGACTACCGGCGGTGGCACGGTCGACCTTGGGCGCCTGCCGGACCGAACGGTGATATACGCCTACCCCCGGACGCGGCCACCCGAAGAAGCGGCTCGCGACGACTGGGACGCAATCCCCGGAGCCAGGGGCTGCACCCCCGAGACCTGCTCGTTCCGGGACCATCATGCCGAGCTGGGCGAACTCGGCGCGAGTGTATGGGGCCTCTCCACGCAGCCCGTCCCGTTTCAGCAAGAGATGGTCGATCGGCTGCACCTGCCGTTCGCGCTGCTCAGTGACGAGCGACTCCGCCTCGTCCAGGTGCTCCGGCTGCCGGTGATGGACTTCGATGGAGAAACGCTCATCCGGCGCCTGACCCTGGTGATCCGGGGAAATGCGGTGGAGCACGTCTTCTACCCCATCTTTCCGCCCGATCGCCACGCGGCCGACGTGCGCGACTGGCTGGCCGCGCATCAGTGAAGCCGCTCTTGACACCAGCGCCGTTGGAACGCCACTACCGCCCGGATCGACTGTGCAAGCAGCCGCCGATATGATCCAATGACACCAGCAGTACGTAGTTACAGGTAATGGGAAGGCCTTCGATCCGGTGACCGTTCGAGAAGACGGCGATCTCATCGATGCGATCGCGCGGCGGGATTCGTCAGCGCTAATGGCGCTTTACGACCGCTACGGTCGGCTCTCCTTCGCGCTTGCCTACCGGATCGTTGGCGACCCATCCCTCGCCGAGGAAGTGGTCCAGGACGCATTCCTGCAGGTCTGGAACCGGGCGACGACATTTGACCACTCGCGTGGCGGCAACGTCCGAGGCTGGCTGATGACGATCGTTCACCATCGCTCAATCGACTTTCGGCGGCGCGATCTCGATCGCAAGCCAACCCACGTGCCGCTCGATGATGTCGCCAATGCGCTGGCTGTTCCGGACGTGTGGGGAGCGGTCTCCGCCTCCCTTACGCGAGACACCATGCGAGCTGCCGTCGACACTTTGCCGCGCGATCAGCGGCGGGCAATCGAACTTGCCTTTTTCGACGGGCTGACCCATGGCGAGATAGCCGAACGCGAGAATGCCCCGCTCGGGACGATCAAGGGTCGTCTCCGGTTGGGGATGAGAAAGTTGCGAGTCGTTCTGACGGAAGCCAATGACCCGTACGGGTCATCGCTTTCCGGTCCTGACGATGATTCCCGTCAGCCAGAACCGCTCCCAAGGTGATATAGCGTGACAAACGCGGTCAATGACCGATCACATCAAGAGTTTCAGGATCTCCTCAGCGCCGCCGCGTTCGGGACGCTTACCGAAGAGGAAGGCATCCTCTTGCGCGAGCATCTGGACATCTGCCCGGAATGCAGGCGCGAGCTGAGCGAGTTTCAAATCATCGCCTCCGCGCTGCCATTGACACTGGACGAGATGCAGCCGTCCCCCCGGCTCCGGAACAGGATCCTCGCGGTCGTGCAGCACGAGCACCGCACGGCGGAACCGATGGCGATCACGCCGACGCCAGTCGCTAAGCGCACATCCGCCGACGTGCCGGATCCGGATCCGGTCCAGGCAGCGCCGCTGCCGGCACAACGCCCGGTCGCGATGCGCCGTCCCATCCCGATAGGCTCCCGGTATCTCTGGGCAACGGCCGCACTGGTCCTGCTCTCGTTGCTGGCTGGGGCAGCTATCGGGCGATTCCTGCCGGCCGGAGACTCCTCGTCGGATGTCGAAGGCGAGTCGATCGCCATGCGGTTCTCGACACCGATCCCGAATGTCGAGGGCGAGTTGACGTACCTGCCGGACCAGCAGGTGTTCCGGCTGACGATGGAAAACATGCCGGCGGCACCCCATGATCACGTCTACCAGGTGTGGCTGATCGATGATTCCCGATCCATTCCCGCCGGTGTGATGGATCGGCCCGAGTTCGCGGTCGCAGCGGATCGGGCCCAGTACGATGCGCTCGCCATCACCGTCGAGCCGGCGCCGATCGGGAGCGCGGATCCCACCACCGATCCGATCATGATCGCGCCGCTGGACGAGGCAGAGACAGGGGAAACCTGATCCTGACCCCGCTCCTCGCGCCCCTGAGATACCCACGTCCCGCGCACCAACGGCAGTGCCTCTCCCGGCCGCACGCACGGTGCGAGCGTGCGCCGGCCTGCCCGGGTCTCCGGTCTGAAAGGAAAGCCGCTGTAGACTTGGAAGCATGAACGGGCACGACGCCAACCCCCGATACGACGAGGGAATGACCGGCAAGGGCGGGGACGACACCGGAACACTCATGGGGTTTACGGTCAGCCGGGTCCGGCTTAGGGACCTGCGGGCCATTGCCGCGATCCAGCGACGCTCATTCCGTCCCGGGCTTGCCTACGGCATGTCCGCCCTGCTGATTCTCCGCTTCTATCCCCGAACCGTCTTTTTGATCGCGCGTGACAGCGCATCGCGCGCGGTGATCGGCTGTGGCATTGCCGACCGTTACCGTGGTGATCTCCGGATCATGAATCTGGCGGTCGATCCGCCACAGCAACGACGCGGTGTCGGCAGCGCCCTGCTGGAACGGCTCGAGCGCCTGAGCCCGGCGGGCAACTGTGTGCTGATGGTGGAGGAGTGGAACACGGGTGCGCAGGCGCTCTATGCGCGGCAGGGGTACGTCCGCTCCGGATTCGCCCGGGATTACTACGGTCGCAACCGGCACGGGATCTGGATGAAGAAGACCCGGCCGGTATCCGGGGACCGGGGCGACCAGGTGGAACCGCCGGACAAGCGACTGTACGTCTAGATCAGCGCCCTCTGCCGTTCCATGTTCGGCCGGCTGTACGACTGTCCGCCGAAGCAGCCCCGCATTGCCAGACGCCCGGGCCACGTGGCGACTTCCCCGGTGCCGCCTTCATCCGAAACCGCACCGTTCAGGAAGTGAGCGGACGGCCGGCCTCCCGGTGACGGACAGGCAGTGCGGCCGATGCACCATCCGTTCGCAACATCCGGCAGGTGCGCCCGGGTCAGGCATTGATCCTGATCGCGACGATCACCAATGTCACCACGACGAGCACGAGATTCAGAAAGGCAGCGGTGCGCAGTCTCGAAGCCTGGGCGGGGGCTACCTGCTTCGCCCCCGCCCATGTCAGCCAGGCGGTGAACCCAAGGCCGATCGCCAGCACGACCAGCGCCTCCGTCAGGCCGAAGATCAGGGCGAGGAACGGAGCGATCACGACCGCCAGCGTGAAGAACAGGCCCTTGAGCGTCGCGAGCTGATCCCGGCGCCGCGCCTCCATGCGCGCGGCGTCTTCCCTCGCCTCCTCCTGTTTCCGGGTTTCGTTCAGCATGGGCTCTCGCCTGCTCCTGCCTGATCATGTTCGCGTCCATCGAATGAAGACGCGACTATCATACCGATCATGACGATCAGGCGGGCGCCGCGCCACAGGGAGCAAGGGCGATGACGGATATTCGGGAATGGAATGCCGCCAGCTACCATCGGGTCGCCAATCCGCACGTCGACTGGGGCGAGGCCGTCCTCGCGAGGCTTCCGCTCCGGGGCGACGAGACGGTGATGGACGCCGGATGTGGAACGGGGAAGCTGACGGAGCGCCTGCTCGAACGCCTGCCCCACGGTCATGTGATCGCGATGGACCAGTCCGCCAACATGCTGTCCCACGCGATGTCGTATCTTGCCCCGCGATTTGGCGATGCCGTGACCTTCCAGCATCGGGACCTGCTCACGCTGGATGCGGACGCGATCGCGGATTTCATCTTCAGCACGGCCACGTTCCACTGGATCGCGGATCATGACGCGCTGTTCCGCGTCCTGTACAGGGCGCTCAGGCCGGGAGGCTGGCTAATCGCCCAGTGCGGTGGCGGGCCGAACATCGCGGTCATCGCGACTCGCGCGCTGACGCTGTTGCGGGAGGAACGGCAACAGGAACAGGAACGATTGGCGGCGGATGCGGGCTCGTGGAACGGTCCCTGGTATTTCGCGGAGGCGGAGGAGACGGAAGAAGCGCTCCAGCGAGCCGGGTTCACGCGGGTCGCGGCCGAGCTGCTCCACGCCCCGGTGACGATGCCCGACGCGGCAAGCTACCGCGAGTTCCTCGGCACCGTCGTGCTGGGCTCGCATCTGGAACGGCTTCCGGACGAGCAGGCGCGAGCCTCCTTTCTCGACCGGATGGTCGAACTGGGTGCCGGGGACGAGATTCCGTTCTCGCT
>DASYVY010000630.1:0-5818 GCA_035936535.1 Thermomicrobiales bacterium
TGTAGCCGTTGGCGGATCGCGGGCCAGCCAGGATCCGGGCGCTGGTGTCCGGCGGCAGCACCGCCACGATGCTTGCCGAGGTGCTGGGGCTGGAGCGCAGGTTGAGGGTCTCGGTGACGCGCGCGAGGTCGTTGATCGCGAACTTCGCGGTCGGCGGAGGCGTTGTACTGGTGGCCTTGACGAGCCAGTTCTCGACCGCCCAGCCGGTCCCGAGGCTCGTCCGGATCTGCCACCAGGTGTACCCGTTGGCGGATCGCGGGCCAGCCAGGATTCGTGCACTCGTGTCCACCGGCAGCACCGCCACGATGCTTGCCGAGGTGCTGGGGCTGGAGCGCAGGTTCAGCGTTGCCGTCACACGTGCCAGGTCGTTGATCGCGAACTTGGCGGTCGGCGGCGGTGTCGAGCCGACCTTGCGAAGGTAGTTCTGGGCCACCCAGCCGCCACCGACGGCATCGCTGAACACCCCGAACCAGATGTAATCGGTCACGCCGATCGCTGGCTGAGAGATCTGGAAGCGTGCACCCGCGGGCTGGGTGGAGATCACGCCCTGGGCGATCCCCGGTCGCGGCCGGATGTTGACCGACTCCGTGGCCTCGACCGTATCGCCGACGACGAAGTTACCCGCGGGCCGTGTCACCGGGGCCGGGGTGATGTTGCTCTTGATCACCCAGCCGTCGCCGATCTGGTACACCCGGACCTCGTACCAATCCTGCCCATCGACCTCCGTCGGCCCGCCCAGGATGTGCGCCCAGGTATTGCGTGGCACCGATCGGATGATCGCGGCGGAGGTGCCCGCACCCCGGCGGATGTTGGTCTCGGTGTTGAACCGGACATTCAGCCCGAACGGGTAATCGTCCGCGTCCGATGCGGGCGGCGGAAAGGGATCGACGATCAGGTACTTCGCGGTAGCCCAGCCGCCGCGCGTCCCGGACGCCCATTCGAGCCGGTAGAAGTTGCCGTCCCAACGCTTGTCCGGCCCGTCCACGACCATCGCGCGCTCGCCGTTCGCGAGCGAATCGATCACGTTGCCGCGCGGGGTGTACCGCACGTTGAGGGCGGAACCGTCATCGGTCTGGACCTTGACGCGGTCGCCGGGCACGATCCCGGCCGGAAGTCCGGTGTTGAGCGTGCCGGAATCCAGCGTCGCCGCGACGAGGTCACGGATTTCCGGAAGCTCATCCCAGAGCTCATCGCCAGGGCACGTCGTGGCGTTCACGTCCCGGTGGGACGCGATGGTCGGAAGGTTCGGCGCTTCCTGGAGGGGTCCGGAGCCGTTGGGGTCGAGATCGCGCCCGACAAAGGCCGTGATCGCGACAAGGGCGGACTTCGCGGCTTCGGAGATGTCGACAGCCTGGAAGTTGCCGATTACCGAAATTCCCGAGGAGCCGATCGCGAACTGGTACGAATGCCCGCCGATCACATTCTGACCGCCATAGCGGCCCTGGTAGATGCGGCCATTGTGATCGACCAGGTAGTTGTAGCCGATGTCCCCCCAGCCCTGTTCGACCGCGTGGTAGTAGTAGATCGACCTGATCGCACCTGGAACATCGAGCGGCCGGTTCGACGTCGCTGTGTGGTGAATGATGATGTGGCTGACGGTTTCGTACTCGGGCGGCCAGATCTCGCCAAAGCGATCGAAGCGCCAGGCTTCGTTGGCGCCCCACTGCTCGCGGGTGATGATCTCCGGCGGCGCCAGCGTATCCGTCGAGGCCGCCCCGACCGCCCCGTCGGTGCGGATGTCGTCGATCCACGGCCCGTCGGACGGGTCGATGTAGACGAACGCGAGCCCGGCGACCTCGCCACCGACACCGTTGATGTCGACGGTCCGGTACCGTACCCACGTGGCACTGTCGGTGAACGCCAGCGCGGTGAACAGCCGGTCATCCCGGTTGGGGCGGGCACCATCATCGGTGAAGGCGACGAGCTGGATGGTCTCACCCCAGGTCGCGCCGTCGGTGCTGAGCTGCACTTCAATGACCGGCCACTCGCCGACGCCGCCATCCCAACTCGCGCCGAGCGCGAAGAATTCGTAATCGGCCCGGAACACGAGCCAGTCACCCGCCGCGGCGGTCGAGAAGCCTCCGGTCCCCTGTTCGGCGGGAACGAACCGCCGGGCGCGGGTGCCGCCCACTTCCTGGGCGATCGAGGGCGCTACAGGTTCACGAACCCCGCCTATGCCGGCCGCGGACAGCGCCGCCAGGCCCGCGGTCGCCTTGAGCACGACCCTACGGTTGATATGGCGATCAGGGTCGTTGCGCCGTCGCGGCGTGCGTGGCCCCTTCGTTCCCTGTTCCGGATCCTGGTGCATCGTGTCCGTGTCCCCTCTCCCGCCAGCGCGGCCGTCCAACGCCGGAAAGACAATCCGGCGCGGCGTGCGATGTCGTCAGGCCGCGCTTTCCCACGCACGGCATCCAGCCCTGCTCGATCCTGTCCGGCTGTCAACCCTAACATGAACATGCTGTATTTCCGGCTGGGCAGAAATACAGCATGCATCGCGCTGCGTGGCTCACTGTTCGTTTGTCAGTGTACCGGAGTGTCTGGCGTGGGAAGCGTCCCGTTTCCGGGCTCATGACCGGGACCGAACCGTTGGCTCGGCCGGTTATCCGGCCCCGGATTGCCCCTGCATATCGGGACTCACCTCGTAGACATTCCCGCGCCCCTTGAAGTGGGTGTAGAACTCGCGCTCCGCGATGACCTTTCCGTCCTTGTCCTTCAGGACCCGGACGAATGCCGCTTCGTATCCCTGCATCGGGTACTCGGTCTGCCGGACCGTCCCCGCGGGGAGATCCTCCTTGACCACTTCGACATCGTCATATTCCTGGATCACTTCGCCTTGGAAGGTGTCCGTGATCTCGACGGTCGTGCCCATGTCCTTGCCGTAGATGTTCACGATCACGTGGGGAAAGGTCGTCCAGGATTCCACGAGCAACCAGCCGTCCGTGGTGTTCTCGAACTTGAAGTCCCCCCACTGCGCCGGGTCGCTGCCCCACTGGAGGATCGAGGCGTCATAGCCCGGCCCCCAGCCATCGCGCTCGTACCCCTTGATCCGGTACGTGTGCGGATGCCACTCCGCGATCGGCATGCCGGCAAGCAACGCGGCCCGGAACACCGTTGTCGAAACCTGGCAGATGCCACCACCGATATCCCTGCCGCTTCTCTCGGCCACGACAACCGATGCTTCGACATAGCCCTTGTCGGCGGTGATCTCACCGATCGCGCTGTTGAACGAGAAGACCTCACCGGGCCGGACCAGGGTCCCGTTCAGCAGCCCGACACCAACCCCGATATTGGTATTCCGCTCATCGGAGCCGCCGTCGTAGTTTGAATCACCACGGGCGAGCCGGTCAGTGATCTGGAGCGCCGCAAGGTTGTTGGAGTCGATCTCGGGCTTGGTCACCACGACGGGGATGTTCACCCGTTGATGATCGTCCAGGAAACTTTCGCTCAGGACCCTGGCGAACTCGGTGGACTTGAGCGTGATCCCGTCCGTGCTCGGCTCCAGCGCGATCAGGCCATCGGAGTCGCTCCAG
The DNA here is from genome assembly GCA_035936535.1 of Thermomicrobiales bacterium. Classification (GTDB taxonomy): domain Bacteria; phylum Chloroflexota; class Chloroflexia; order Thermomicrobiales; family UBA6265; genus CADCWJ01. Next base: position 3,531 of record DASYVY010000630.1, read on the forward strand.
GCAACCTGCGCATCTACCGGAGACCGATTGATCTCACCCGTGAACTGCTCGCGCAGGACCGCGCTGAGGGCCTTCTGGTCGACTGCCAGGTCCACGCCCGCCTTGCCATCGGTGTAGGTTGAATTCACGGACAAGAACCGGCTCAGTGTCTCGGCCTCGATCCGCCAGCTTTGGCCCTCGAACTGGACACGGATCGGCTTGCTCAGCGCTTCCTGGACATCGTCGCGCATTGGTTCGAGATCGGCGGCGCGTATCTGAGGCTCGGCGATCACGGTCGGCAGCTCACCCTGTACCGGCGTCAGCGCCGTCAGCGATGCGAGGATGGTATCCGTTGCGACATTGCGATCGACGATGATCCCGGTTGCATCCGGCGATATCGTTACATCGGTTCCGTCGACCTTGATCTCGGCGTTCACCGCCGACTGATCGAGATCGCGGTCTACCTGATCGAACCAGGCGTTGAGCGCGATCGGATCGACCCGTGTCCGCAAGGAGACCAGCTGGTCGCCGCGCAGGATGTCACCGGTGAAGGCAAAACGGGATGCCGCGTCGTCGTTCCGGCCCAGCAAATATGCCTGGCTTACCGACCGCTCGGTCTCGACCGTCGCCCCGAGCTGTGAAAGGGTCGGCGTCCAGGTCTTGCCTCCGTAGGCAAACGTGATGGTGCCCCGCTCGAGTTCGCCGGCACGTTCCTCGATTCGGGCCTCAGCCTGTTGCGCCGTCAATCCGCCGACGGGAACGTCGCCAACGACGACCGATGGATAGATCCGGTCGTTGTACATCAGTCGGAACGCGAAGAGCCCGATCGCGAGCACGAACAGCAGTGCGGCAACACCAACCAGAAGCCGGGGCAGGAACGCAAGCGCGTGCTGGCCAACCGTCCTGCCGGCCAATGCGGTCGTGCTTGAGCGGATGGCCGGGCCACCCGTATGGTCAGGATCGGGAAGCACCGAGCGGCGAATCCGCGCGGCGGCGGCGCCGTACCAGTCCTTGAGCTGTTCCGCGGCACGCCCCATCGATTCCGGGGTCTGGAGGCCTGATTGTTGCACGGGTGTTCGCTGCACCATACGGTTGCTCTCGTCCCCTGAAGAGGTCTGTCACCGCGAGGTGACACCTGTGATTTTCCCGAAGTCCGGTCCCGATACCGTGAGGCGCGTTCTGGTCCGCCGCAAGCCAGACACGATTCCAGCCAGCGACGCGCTTATCGTGGGCCAAACCGGTCAGGTCCGTGCCAACGCAACGCGCAGCGGGCTGGATCCACGTCCTTGCCGAAGCGCCAGGGTGGCGCCCAGGCTCTGTCGCCGGCCTCTTCCCAGGCCCGACGCACACGCCACCACGATCCTGGCCTGTGTCGCGATGTCACTGCGGGGTCGCGAACGGAGGAACTCGGGCTGCGTTTCCCCGAAAGCATACAGGACGGCGGCCATACGGTAAAGCGACTGACCACGACTGGCATCCCCCTGGCAATGATCTCCAGGCCCCGTGAAGCCATCGGAAAGCGGCTGATCGCACGGGGTCGCGACCCGACACACTTTCGTGATAGTCCTGCCGCACTTCCTCGCAACTCGCCTCCTATCCTGAGCATGTCGTCGTGATCGACCCGGGACCCCCGGTTTCAGCCAGCCGCCCAATGGTCTCACGACTGACGATGTACCTCCCCTCCCCCTCTTTCCAGAGGCCGCCGGTTCGTGACAACGTCCGCGCGGCCTCTCCCTCCTCTCCCCCCTGCCGGGACCATCGCTTATCCGTCCCGGCCCGCTCGCCCTTCCGCCAGATCGACCGCGTGCGATGCAATCCGGCGCGGGGTTGCGGCCGGATCGGGTTGTTCCGGTTGCCTGCCGAGCATCGCCAATCGCTCGGCAGGCATCAGGTGGACGGGCGCGGGTTTCGGATGCTCCCACAGTTCCACGTGGACCGCGCCGTCGCCCAGGAACATCCGGACGTGGGTCTGCACGAACCGGGACACGAAAATAGGCGGTCCCCCGAAGTGCGCCGGGTACGGCCGCATCTGCCTGAGCCAGCAGCCGGAATTGACGATCACCGCGTCGTTGCCGGCGTCCCTCGGGAGCATCGAGAGCGCGGGCGCATGCGTGTGACCCGTGACGAAGATCGCGATGAGCCGTCCGGAAACGCCCCGGTGCATCGGCGGGTGCGCGTCGGAGGCGAGAAAGCGGGTGATGCCCTCGACCGGGGAGCCAAGGCCGAACAGATCGGCGGGCTCGCCGGGAATCCGGGAGGTCAGGGTCGATACCGTCTGCACGACCGCCCGCCGCATCGCGAAAAAGAAG
>DASYVY010000631.1:0-2717 GCA_035936535.1 Thermomicrobiales bacterium
CAGCGCGAAGGGGACGCCGTCGGTCAACTCCGAGCAATCCTGCGCGGGATCGGCGTCGAGAGCGAAGGGGTCGTAGCCCGGCTCGCACGTGAAGGCGACGATCGTGAGGGAGGCCGGGCCCTGCGCGCTCGCGGACTGTCCGGATTCGTCGCTCTCCGTATTCCCGCCAGTGCCGCCAGCGCCGCCGGTGCTGCCGGTGCTGCCGGCTGGATTGGTCAGCGGTGTCTGCTCAGCGGCGGACTCATCTGTTTCGTCCGTCTCTTCGATTGCCTCGGTTGCCGGTTCGGTGGCGGGCTCGTCGGTTTCCTCGGCTGGTGGTTCGGTGGCTGCCGGCTGCGACGGGCTCTCGTCCAGGACTCCAGCAAAGTCATCGGGATCGACGGTCACGTCGTCCAGTGGCCCGCGTGGTGGCGGCTGGACGCGGGTCCCGCCTCCGTAGGTGCAGGTGCCGGCACCCCAGTTACATTCATTGAACGAGCCATTGGAGTATTGGCAGACGCTCGTCGCGACACCACCGTTCGAATCGTTGATCTCGAACGGCTGGCCGCCGTCAGCGAAGCAGGAACTCTCAAAGTTTTCGGGAGTCTCCCCTGAGACAGGAACCGTGAGCGGTTCCGCGGCGGCAGCCGGAACAGCGAGCCCGGCCCCTCCCAGCAGGGTGATCGTGATCATGAAGAGCAGAAGCGCGGATAACCGAACGGAGCGAGAACCTCCGGGCGAACGTGGGCTACCAGTGAAAGCGGACATGGATACACTCTCCTGCGAGCGAGGAGGAGAACGCTCCTCCCGAATGGAACAGATCTCGGCTCGTCGGGTGCGCTCAGTTGGTGATCGCCCCGCCGAAGGCAAGTCCGGGTCCGTGGCGCCACAACCCCGTTCCTTCGATCATGCCGCCACCGCCGGTGCGTCGCATCCGCAAACGTCACGTATTTCTGCCGGCGCGGGCGTTCCGCGAGTAAGTAATTTCTACGTAGATGAACCGGGAGAGACCCGGGCGGACCGGGTGACCTGGCCCGATGGACAAGTTCGCTGGGCAAGAAGGAGGGGTTTGCGAACATGACGGCAGCGCACACGCTCGATGGAAGGATCACCGCCCTCCGGGCCGATACGCCCGGCTGCGCCCACGTCGCCCACTTCAACCACGCGGGGTCGTCCCTGTCGCCACAACCCGTGCTCGACGCCGTGATCGACCACCTGACGCTGGAAGCATCCATTGGCGGTTACGAGGCGGCCGCGGCCGCCAGCGATCGCCTCGACGCCGCTTACACCTCGATCGCGCGGTTGCTCAACGCCTCCCCGGACGAGATTGCCCTGGTCGAGAACGCGACCCGTGGCTGGGATATGGCCGTCTATGCGATTCCGTTCGCACCGGGGGATCGGGTGCTGACCACGCAATCCGAGTACGCGAGCAACCTCGTCGCACTGCTCCAGATCGCGCGGCACCGGGGTGTCGAGGTCGAGGTCATCCCGAACGATCGCCATGGGCAGGTCTCCCTCGATGCCCTGCGCGAGGCGCTCACCCATCCGGTGGCGGCCGTCTTCATCGCCCATATGCCGACGAATAGCGGGCTCATCCAGCCAGCCGGGGAGATCGGCGCGTTGATCCGGGAGCTGCAGCCGTCCGCGTGGTTCGTGCTCGATGCCTGCCAGACCGCTGGCCAGGTGCCGCTCGATGTCGAGCAGTTGGGGTGCGACATCCTCTCCGCGACCAGCCGGAAGTACCTGCGGGGGCCGCGTGGCGCCGGGTTCGTCTACGTCCGGCGATCGCGGATCGGGACCATGGAGCCACCGTTGCTCGATCTGCACGCGGCGGATCTCGTCTCGCCGACGGAGTTCGTGATCAGGTCCGACGCCAGGCGATTCGAGAACTGGGAGAGTTATGTCGCGGGACGCCTCGGCCTGGGCGCGGCCGTGGACTATGCCCTGGCTCTCGGTTTGGACGCGATTCGGGACCGCGTCCAACGGCAGGCGGATCTCCTGCGCTCGCGCCTGGGCACGTTCGAGGCTGTCACCATCCATGACGCGGGGGAGACCCGGGGCGGAATCGTCACCTTCTCCCACCACGATGTCAGCCCGGAAAGGATCAAGGAGGCGCTGGCAGTGGAGAAGATCAACGTCTCGCTGTCGAACATCTACCGGACCTATCTCGATCCCGGGCAGGATGCAATCGGGACGTACATCCGTGCCTCGGTCCATTACCTCACGACCGACCAGGAAATCGACCGCCTGGCCGGTGTCATCGAGACGCTCGATCCATGAGGCGTGGGACTAAGGGTTCGCCGGAGTGCTGCCCCACTTTCTGCCATCCTTCCCTGCTGTCATCCAGAGGGAGCGCAGCGACCGAAGGATCTCCGCGCGAAGCGCCTCCGGCGCCGTTGGGCGAGGACTCTGAAGGGATGATGTCCGCTTTGCGGTGCGGCTTCACAGTCACTGCGCTCCAGCCTACGAAGCTGTTCCGACGAAACCGGCTCGGTGGAGACCGCCCATGGACGGGTCAACCGGTTATTCAACCGATCTCGAAGCGCATGAGATCGCCGGTGGCGACGGTTCCCCTGAGACTGTACGTGAAACCGCCGCAGTCGCAGGCCTTGCCGCCATCACCGGGCAGGAATGGCAGAGCCGCCTCGCCGAAGACGAGATTGAGCGTATCGGCCGCGTTACCGATTCCGGCCGTGTCCTCGACCCGCAGGAGAAACGGGTACGGCACGGAGCTGCCT
>DASYVY010000632.1:0-4106 GCA_035936535.1 Thermomicrobiales bacterium
GCGTAGTTCTGTGTACCCGGCTCGGGGCAGGGTACCAAGAATCCGCATCTCGCAAGGACACCGACCATGAGACTCGAAGGCAAGACCGCATTCGTGACCGGCGCCGACAGCGGCATCGGTCGCGCCACTGCCATCACCTTCGCCCGTGAGGGCGCCGATGTCGCGATCCACTGGTTCGAGGACCAGCGGGGGGCCGAGCAGACCGCCGACGCGATCCGGCACCACGGACGCCGTGCCGAGCTGTTCGAGGCAGATTTCACCGATCCCACCGCCGCCGAGGGCATGATCGACCAGGTCGTCTCGCGGATGGGACGGCTCGATATCCTCGTCAACAACGCCGGGATGGGCGAGGGCGCCGAGACCTCGCTGGACATCGGGACCGACGCTTTCCAGCGTGTGATGAACGTCGATCTCGTCGTTCCCTTTATCCTCGCCCGTGACGCCGCCAAGCACATGGTGGAGCGCGAAAGCGGCTCGATCGTCAACATCACCTCCGTCCACGAGGAGATCCCGCAGCCCGGCGGCGCGCCATACTGCGCGGCCAAGGGCGGCTTGCGGATGGTGACCCGCTGCCTCGCGCTGGAGCTGGCGCCGAAGGGCGTGCGCATCAACAACATCGGGCCGGGCATGATCGCGACGCCCATGACGACCTCGTCGCTCCACGATCCCGAGTCGTCGGCGGAGGCGATGGACAAGATCCCGATGTCGCGCCCCGGCGAGCAGCAGGAGATCGCCAACGTCGCGCTCTTCCTGGCGTCGGACGAGGCGGGTTACGTCACCGGCAGCACCTACTTCGCCGATGGCGGGCTGATGCAAAAGGTCGGGCTCGCCTGAGACAGGGTCAGGTCCACGCCTGACTGTGCAGGACGCACTGGGCCGACGCAGGCCGCCAGGAGCGATGATGGCGATCCGCGTGCGCTAGGGCCGGCAGGACCATGTCGGCGTCCATCGTGGAGGTCCATGGACCGTTCCTGCGAGCGCCGGCTCTTCCATCTCGTTGCAGCCCGAGCGTCCTGGACGCTCCACCGGAAAGGGACTACCTCATGTTTGCCAGAAAGCCGAAGAAGACACCCGGCAAGCCGATCTCGCCCCAAATGCACGGCGCTATCGACTACGGCTTGCTTGGCCTCAACCTCGCCGCCCCGTCCCTGCTCGGCCTGAAAGGGTCGGCCCGGGTGCTGCCCTACCTGATCGGCGGCGTGCAGGGCGCGCTCAATGCGGTGACGGACCAGCCACTCGCGGCCCGGCGCGTCGTGCCGTTCCGGATGCACGGCGAGATCGAGAAGTGGAGCCTGCCCGCGTTCGCCCTGCTGCCGCTGGCGACCGGGGCCCTCAAGCAGCCCCGCGCCCGCCTGTTCTTCGGGTCGACATTCGGCCTCCTTCTGGCGGTGTTCCAGCTGACCGACTGGAAGCGCGCTCCCCGCCGTTGACCGCTTGCTGCGTCACACCCACCTGTGGCAAGGAGCGCATCGACCACCAGCGTCGATGCGCTCCTTGGTGCCTGGGACGTCGATTCCATGCCGGTGCATGCGGGGCCTGCTCCTCGATCAGGCACTTGTCGATGCCATGCTCGGCGCGTCGTGGTATCGGCTACTGCTGGAGCACGCGCCGCTGGACGACCGCTTCGTGCGAGCTGATCCGCACCGTCGTTGAGGGAACCGTCCGGACTCCAGCGATTAACGTGCCCCGGAACCGGACGTTCGCTGGTACGATGCCGTTCGATCGGGATCCTCCATCCGCGAAACCTCCGGGGAGACGCTTCATGAAGATCGTGCGAATAGAAACGCACCTTGGCGAGGGACAGCAGATCGCCGTCGTGAAGGTCTTCACCGACCAGGGAGCCGAAGGGATTGGGCAAACCTCGACGTACGGCGCGGCGATCACCGTCGAGGTTCTGCACACGATGGTTGCGCCACACTTCCTCGGGCAGAACCCATGGGATCTGGAGCGGATCGTCGACCGCGTGATTCGTGATCAGTACAAGTTCCCCGGCACGTTCATCCATCGCGCCCTGTGCGGCATCGACACCGCGATCTGGGATCTCCTCGGCAAGATCACCGGGCAGCCCGTCTACCGGCTGCTCGGTGGGCTGGAGCGGGCCGAGGTGCCGATGTATGCCTCCAGCATGCGGCGCGACGCCTCCCCCGAGGCAGAGGTCCAGCGCTTCGCGTCCGCGATCGAGCGGGACGGGTTCCGTTGCATCAAGCTTCGGATCGGCGACAAGATGGGACGGGATGTCGATGCCGCGCCGGGGCGGACGGAAGCGATCATTCGCGAGGCCCGGGAAGGGCTGGGTGACGCGCTCGATATCCACGCCGATGCCAACAGCGGCTTCTCGGCGGCGCGGGCGATCCGCGTCGGGCGGATGCTCGAGGAGTATCGCTATTTCCACTTCGAGGAACCCTGCCCGTACAAGGATTTGGAGGCGACCGCCGAGGTCGCCGCGGCGCTGGATATGCCGGTGGCCGGCGGAGAGCAGGACTACGACCTGTTCCAGTTCCGGCGGATGATCGCGATGGGTGCGGTCGATATCGTGCAGCCGGATATCGGCTACATCGGCGGTGTGTCGCGGGCGCGTCGCGTCGCCGAGATGGCCGCGATCGCCGGCATTCCCTGTACACCGCACTGCGCCAACCGCTCGCTGCAGATGTTCACCCTGCATCTCGCCGCCGCGATGCCGGCCTGCTATCAGTATCACGAGTGGAGCATCGAGCCGGATTCGGAGTCCGGCTGGGCGGCGAGCGTCTGGGAGCCGATGCTCGCCGTCAAGGACGGTGTTGTCCAGGTGCCCCACGAGCCGGGCTGGGGCATGGACGTGCAACCCGCATGGTTGGCGAAGGCCACGCTGCGGGTCTCCACGACGTGAGGAGGTCCCTGTGAAGATCACGCGGGTGACGGCGACGGCGGAGGCGGCGTACAAGGATGCCCCGATCCGGGATGCATTGCAGACGCTCGATACCAACGGGCACGTCCGGGTCCGGATCGAGACGGACGAGGGCGTCAGCGGTGAAAGCGGTACCTATTTCGGCCGCGTGTACGCCGCGCCGAAGGTCCTCGCGCTGCTGATCGAGGAGGCGATGGGTCCGGAGATCACCGGTGAGGACCCGTTCCTGATCAGGGGAATCCGCGACCGGCTCTGGAAGCAGAACGACTACCATGGGGTGCCCGGCCTGGCGCTGTTCGGAATCGCCGCGATCGATCTCGCGCTCTGGGACCTCGTTGGCAAGGCCCTGGGGCGACCGGTCTGGCGGCTCCTCGGGGCGCACCGTGACCGGGTTCCCGCCTACGCGATGGTCGGCTGGCTGAACTACGACAACGACGCGTTGAAACGGATCTGCACCACGGCGGTCGAGCAGGGATTCCGGGGCGTCAAGATCAAGGTCGGCTCGCCAACCCTCGCGGAGGATGTCGCCCGGATCGAGGCGGTCCGTTCCGTGCTTGGGCCGGAACATCACCTGATGGTCGATGCCAACCAGGCGTTTTCGCTGCATGAGGCGCTGCATCGAGGCGCGGTCTACGAGCAGCTCGGCTGTTTCTGGTTCGAGGAACCGATTCGCGCCGATGATACGGACGGGCACGCCCGGCTCGTCGAGGCGTTGCGGATCCCGGTCGCGACCGGGGAGAACCTCTACGGGCAGGCGCAGTTCCGCGACCTCTTCGAGCGGCGAGCGGTCGGGATCGTGCAGCCGGACATCCGGCGCGCCGGAGGGCTGACCGAGTGCCTGGAGATCGGGCTGATGGCCAAGGGGTTCAACATCCCGTACGCCTCGCATGGGGGCGGCGCTCACCTGCACGTGCTGGCGGCTCTCCCGAACACGCTCTTCATCGAGAGTGGCCTGATGCCTCGGGATGGCTCCCGCCGGCTGATCGACGGCTGTTATCCGCTGCCCGAGGAGCCAGGGCTCGGTACGGGCTGAGGCACCACTGAGAGTCTGTCCTACGGTTGGTGTCCGCTGCCGAGTCCCAACTTCGTCCATCATCCTGACCGTAGGGATCGGGCCGCATCCGCGTATAGGCAATCGCGGAGCGATTGAGCGTGAGCGACCCATTCATCCCTTCGGAATGGCCTGTTCAGCGACCGAATGATCCCCGCGCGAAGCGCATTC
>DASYVY010000633.1:0-5005 GCA_035936535.1 Thermomicrobiales bacterium
GTCATGCGCATCGGCGACGGCCCGGTAACGCATGAGTTCGGGGTACGTTGGATGTCCATGCGTGATCACCTGCATTGCCACGATCTCGGTGCTGGACGTAACGAGACAGCAGGTTGCGGCAATGACCTGCTCCAGATCGTCCAGTCGCTCGCTTATCGCTCTTCGCATCGCTGCACCTCGGCATCAAGGCGGAGATGCCGGAACAGCTGGGGACGGCGACCGTCGCATTACATGCAAGCGACCCATCCACGGCAGTTCGCCGGGGACGACAGGAGGATAGGCGGGTTGGCGTTAGAGAGGCGTAAGAAACGGGGAGGGGCCTGTTAGAGAATGATTAGAACATTGGAGGGAGCCTAGTTGCCGTCGCCGGTTCGCAGCCGGTAGCCAACACCCGGTTCGGTGACCAGGAACGCCGGGCGTGCCGGATCGTCCTCGATCTTGCGGCGCAGGTAATTGATGTAGACGCGCAACTGCCGGGAGTTCTCGGCGGCGTAACCACCCCACACCCGTTCCAGCAACTGGCGGTGGGTCAGCACCTTGTCGGGGTTGCTGAGCAGGACCCGCAGGAGGTCGAACTCGGTCGGAGTGAGGTGCACCTCGCGCCCGTTCTTGGTTACCACGTGACGCCCCGTATCGACCGTGACGTTCCCGAAGGCATGGCATGGCTCGCTCGGAGCGACGGCACGACGCAGCGCGGCCCGCAAGCGTGCCAGCAACTCCGCCATCCCAAACGGTTTCGTGAGGTAGTCATCGGCACCGAGATCGAGCGCCGCTACCTTGTCACGTTCCTGGCCGCGCGCGGAAAGCACGATGATCGGGAGTTGGGACCAGGTGCGGGTCTGGCGCAGGACTTCGAAGCCATCCATGCCAGGCATCACGAGGTCGAGCACCATGACATCGGGAGGGCGGCTCGCGAGCAGCGTCAGGGCGGATTCGCCGTCCTCGGCAACCTCCACCTCATAGCCGTGCCCGCTCAATGCCATGCCGAGCGCGCGGCGGATCTGCGGCTCGTCATCCACCACGATGACGCGCTCACCGCTCATGACGACGGCATCCCGGTTTCCTTGAGTGGAATCGTGAAGCGAAATGCGGTACCTGCTCCCAAGCGGCTTTCCACCCAGATCTTCCCGCCGTGAGCTTCGACCAGCCCCTTGCAGATCGCCAGCCCGATTCCCGTTCCGCTGACCCGATCGCCCGGATCGGCCCGATAGAACGTCTCGAACAGGCGCCCTTGCTTGTCGGTGGGGATGCCGGGGCCGTTGTCAACCACGCTGAATTCGATGGCGTCCGGAACGCGTCGGGCCGACACGTCGATCCTGGTACCAGGTGGGGTGTACTTGATGGCATTCTCGCCCAGGTTCATCAATACCTGGGCGATCTCCACGTAATCGAGATAGGCGAGAGGCAAGCTCGCCTCCACATCGGTCTGCAGTTCGTGATGCGTGGCGAGATTGGCCAAGCGTGCCGCCACGTCCGCGATCAACTCTCCACTATCATACCAATCCCTGTCCGGCCGCAAGGCACCACCCTGGATCCGCGACAGGTCGAGGAGATTGCCCACCATCATCGTGAGCCGGTCAGTCTCTTCATCGATCGCCTGCAGGAACTCCACCTGTGACGCCTCATCCCACGTCACCGACCGGTCGAGGAGCGATGTGGCCGAGGTCTTGATCGTGGCGAGCGGGGTGCGCAGATCATGCGACACCGCGGCCAGCAACGCGGATTTCAACTCGTCGGATTGTGCCAGGACCGCTGCTCGACCAGCTTCTTCGGTGAGGCGAGCACGTTCCAGCGCCAGCACCGCCTGGTTGGTGAAGCTGGTGAGCAACTGCACGTCGTCATCGTCGAACCGGTCCCCACCCGGCTTCCCGGCGACCTCGAGCACCCCGACCGCACGATCCACGGTGGCGATCGGGACGTAGAGCGCACCACTTCCGCGTCGCATTGGAGATACCGGCACGGGGTTCCGTGTGCCATGCGGCAGGCGGACGCGATCGCGCCCGATCCCTCGGCCCGCGGGAGATCGGTGCTCCATCGCCCAGGTGGCCATCGCGAGCTGCTGCCGATCCAGGTGTTCCGAGACGGACGGAGGGAACCGGGCGCGCACGTGAAGCTCGCCATCCCTTGGCAACAGGATGCGGCACCGTGCCACCCCGTAGACCTCCACGACCCGCTCGACAATGGTGGCAAGGATGTCATCGAGCGTGATGTTCCCGATCAGGGCGGCGTTGAGCTCGTAGAGCATCGCCGTTCGCTGCTGCTCCCTGATCGCCACGGCCGTTCGCGCCCGAACCTGCGCCACCAACTGGCCGGTCACGATGGCGACGCCGAGATAGACGAACAACGCGAGCACATGTTCGCCGCGCGTAATAGCGAACGTGTAGAACGGAGGGATCAGGAAGAAGTTGAACGCGAAAAACGACAACACCGCCGCCAGCACGGCCGGGCCGGACCCTGCCGTCAGGGCCAGGATGAACGTCGCCAGGAGAAAGATGAGCCCGACATTGAGCAGCCCGAGATCGGGACGCAGAACGACCATCGCCCCGGTGGCCGCGATGACGACGAGCACGGCGATGAGTAGCGCAGGTATACGGGCGTGAGCTGGGAATCCAGGCGGTCCACGACGGCGATAACCGATCCGGATCGTGGATTCCGCCAACGTGCCTGGCGAAGCATCGTTCCCCAAGGTGAATGCGAGCGTGAAGGACGTCCTCAACTGGAGCCGGCGTTCAGAATAGCGTAGATCGGCACCCTCCATGACTGACTCGCCGTCCGTGCCCGCGCGTATTCCGTCCAGATCGCATCTGCCGTGCAGGCCGGTGCCGGGAAGGACACACGGATAGGTCGGGCACCACTGCACTCCCAACCGCACGCCCTGGTTCCGGGTTAACAGATCGTGGCTGTCTGATCCGGTATCAGGCTGGTCGTGCCTGGCGTTTGCGATAGGTGCGGGCCTTGTGTTTGGAGCCACAGATCGCCATCGAGCACCAGGCGCCGGAATGGTTTTTCGAGGCATCGTAGAACGCCCAGCGGCAGGCGTCGTTGCGGCAGGTCTTCAGCCGCTGCCATGTGCCATCGATCGTGGCGGTGTAAACGATTGCCGCCAATTCCCCGAACACGCCGTCGATCGTTGACGTGGGGGACCGGAGCTGCGGCCCATCGTCGGCGAAGGCAACCACGAGCGATACCTCCGCAAGGGCGTCGTTCACGCGATCCCGCGCGGCCCGGAAGGCGTCCTCCTGGGCCGCCACGGCACGACCGCCGGTGTGCGAGGAGAGCAGGTCACGCAACCCCTCGCGCAGCAGGATCGCCCGCTCCAAGTCCCCGTCGGTGACCCGGAGATCGGCCCCGGCAAGCCCATGCGCCACAGCCCAGGCATGCAAGCCGGCGGGTGTGTCGAGGGCCTCGATGTCGTCCTCGAGATCGGTCGAGTTAAGAAATGCCTGGACAATGCGCAGGCGTCCGGGGGCCGGCTCCCGCCCGGCCGGTTCAGCGCCGCTGTGTTCCATTCCTGTCATTGTCACCACCTAACGCTCTTGACAGGTAACGGGGGTTCCGGTAACGTAGCCCCTGTTGATCATCACCATTGTAGTCATTTCGGCGGTAACGGCATCGTTCCGGGATCCGTTCTCCGGCCAGAAAGCTCAGGCTCCCGTGCGACCGGGTGCGACGATCTGGATCTGCCTGGAAAGAGGCCACATGGTGGGAAGCATGGCGATTGGCAACGACACCCCGCCGGATATCCTCCCGGCTGGCAAAGGCACCCCGTCTCCCTTTCCTCGCACAGCAGCGGGCGGCACCAGCCGGTTGGCTGACGAATGCGTGAACCGCCGGATCGGTCCCGGAGCGGCCCTGCTCCTCGCTGGCACCGGCCTCAGCATCGCTTCCGGAGACATGGTCCCTTACCGGACCGTCATCGCGACCCAAGAGAGCCTGGCGAAGCCCGGAACGGAGGTGCTCTCGCGCCGGGTGGCCGGCAGTCCCTTGCTCCCAACCATATGCGCCAGCGAGTTGAGGTGATGGCCACGCCCACGACCACCAGCACGGCCGGCGAGGGATCCGGTTGTTCAGGCGACGGCATGGTCCGCGGGTTCCGGCAGACCCTCCCGTTCGCGATGGGAGCGGCGTCGTTCGGCGCGGCGTTCGGGATCCTGGCTGGAAACAGTGGGATCAGCGATACCGGCGCTTTGCTGATGTCCGTCTTCATCTACTCCGGCACCGCCCAGATTCTTGGACTTGAGCTGTGGAACGCCCAGGCACCGATATTCGCAATCTGGGGCGGGACGGTCCTGGTGAGCATTCGCTATATTCTGCTCGGAATGACGATGCGGGACTGGTTTCATGGCATGCGGGCCTCCATCGTCTACCCTGCGCTGTTCCTGACCGCGGACCAGAGCTGGGCGCTGACTCACGCCGAGATGCAGCAGGGGCGTCGCGATCCCGGATTCTTTCTAGGCAGCAATGTCGCCCTGTTCGTTGGCTGGACGAGCGGCACGGTGGCGGGCACGCTTGCCGGGAGCGTGATTCCCGATCCCGACGCACTGGGGCTCGGCTTCGCGGCGACGGCCGCGTTCATCGGGATCATGGCGGGCATGTTCCGCGGAAGGTCCGACCTCCTGCCATGGAGCATCGCCGCGAGTGCGGCCCTGCTGACCGAGCAGGTGGCCGAGGGGCACTGGTACGTGATCGCCGGGGCCCTGCCGGGGAGCGTCGCCGGAGCGATCAGGAGCCTGCGCCACCATGGATCGTGACCTGGCGATCACTTTGGTGGGGATGGCAATCATCCTCTACGTCATGCGCGTTGCGGGCTATGCCTTTGTCAGCCGGATGTCGCCCTCGCCCCTGATCGATGCCTGGCTGGGCTATATCCCTGGCGCGACGCTCGTCGCGCTGACTGTGCCGATGATCGTGCACGAGGGAGTTGTGGGCTTGCTCGCCGGGGCCGTGGTGTGGGTGATCGTGCTGCGCACCGACAACATCGTGCTGTCGATGATCGCCGGCGTCG